>NZ_QHHW01000016.1:0-197502 GCF_003947325.1 Amycolatopsis sp. WAC 01375 | reverse complement strand
GCCTGGCGGATCGGGAGCGGGTCGGGTTGGTCGTGAGTGGCGATTCGGGTTAGAACCCGAATCGCCACTCACGACCCCGTGGCGAGGCCCGTCGGCACGCCACCTGCACGAGCCTCAGAACGCGGTCAGGATGATCCGTGCGGTACGCGGGTCGCCGTCGTGCACCAGCGACTCGAAGTGCCCGACGTCGTCGAAGGCGAATCCGTACGCCTTCCCGTCGACCATCTGCTCGTGCACGATCCGCGAGTAGTGGTCGGTCACGGGCTGCTTGTAGAACTGGCCCGCGTCGTAGGTCGGCTGCGTGTGCAGGGAGCCGAGGGTCGAGCGGTGCAGCGCCGCGCACAGCGTCCGCGCGATCGGGCCGACGACCTGGTCGTTCGGCGCGTGCAGCCGTCCGTCGCAGTTGAAGACATCGCGGGTGCTCGGCTTGCTGAACGACGCCACCGTCGCGCCCGAGGTGTCGGTGAAGCGCAGGACGTCGTCCCCGCCGGTCCGGCCGGTGAACTTCTTGCCGGGTTCGGCCTCGAACGGGACCACGGTCAGCGGGGTCGACTTGTAGGTGTTCCAGGCGCTCGTGACGTAGCCGTCGAGGTAGTTCGCACCGAATTTGCCGGTGTCGAGCCCCTTGCCCGGCGCGAGGACCCGCAGCCGGTTGTACACCAGGTTCGAGAAACCGGACTGTCCTTGGACGGCGTTGAAGATCGCCTCGCGGCCGCCCGCCTTGAGGCGTCCGGCCTCCTTGTTCGTGCCTGCCCCGTTGGTGAGCCCGACGGCGTGCGGCACGCTGAACATGTCGACCTGCGAGCTGTTGATGAACAGCCCGCCGTTGTCGTAGGTGAATTCGCTCCAGTCGAACAGGATGTCGCGGTTCGGGTCACCGTCGGCCCACGGCGCCGGCTGTACCAGCCCGTCCGGGGTCAGGAAGAACTTGATCTTCTGCCCGAACGACATGTAGACGCGGCCCGAGAGCATCCGCGGGATCCGCAGCGTGGTCGAGCCGCCGTTGCCGGGGCCCGCGATCGCGACGTCCGGCGCGGGGCTCGGCGGATTCGCGCCCGCCGGCCATGGGGTGAAGGCACCGGCGGCGTTGACGTAGCCGAGTTTGCCGGTGTCGAGGTTCGTGCCGAGCACGTAGAGGTGAACCGCGTCGGAGCGGTTCGAATTGTTGGTGACGGTCAACGGCAGCGGATCGGGGCCCGCGGCGACCGCGGTGGGCGCCGAAAGCGCCGAAACCCCGGTGACCAGGGGCAGGGCGACCGCCAACGCGGTCAAGACGCGCCGGATCTTCTTGCGGATGCGCACAGTTCACTCCTCGGCGGAATCCCGCCGCGGAACGCGAACGTGCCGCGGCGGTGCTTGCGGATATCGGCCGGGGGCGCGTTCCCGGCCTGGGTGTGACCTTGGCGAGGCGTCTCAGCACGGGAAGTTACGGCGCCGGGCCGGGAGTTGTCCAGACCACTGGTGGGAATCTGTCCGGTTTTGCGCCGGGGTGGACAATTGGTCGCGGACCTTCGTCGATTGAGGTGGCCGGTCCTCTCGACTACCGTTGTCCGCGTTCCGTCCTGGACCTCGGCGGCTGGATTTTCTCATCCGTGGGAGCGGGACATGAACGACGATTTTCCGATGCGAGGAACCGGCGGCGGTGAGACGTGGATTTCCCCCGCCTGCTGGGACGGCCTGGCCAAGGCGGCGACGGACGGCGGGCCGCACGGGATGGACGACCTCATGGCCGCCGTCAACGCGTGGGCGCGGAAGTACGCCGAGATCCGCCTCGGCGGCCGTGACCTGACCTATCTCGAACCGGCCGACGTGGCGCAGGAGATCTGCCTCGCGGTCTTCGTCGCGGTTCCCGGGCACGGCCTGCGCGGCGGCTCCTTCCTGTTCCTCCTGCGCGCCATCGCGGCGAACAAGGTCGCCGACGCCTTCCGGAAGGCGTCGCGGAGCAAACAGGTGCTGACCGGTGAACTCCCCGAACGTCCGGCGGTGGCCGCCGACGAACCGGAGCAGCGTGCCCTGCGGACCGACCTCGGCGTCCGGCTCGGCAGGCTCATGCGGATACTGCCCGTCTCCCACCGGGAAGTGCTGGGGATGCGGGTGATCGGCGAACTGACGTCGAACGAGACCGCCGCGGCGCTCGGTACGACGTCGTCACGCGTACGGGTGACCAAACACCGGGCGATCAGCAGGCTGCGCGCCCGCGCTCAGCGCCGGGACGCCTTGAGCTGAATACGGACCAGTAGCCGGAGGAAGGGATTCCCCCGTTTGGCCCGGGTCTCGAGAATGCGAACGCACATTGCCCCTCCAGAGCTCGCCGACGAGCGCCGTTCGCCGGGGGCCGGGACGAGCGGTCTCGCGTTCCACCCTAGGGGCGGACCGGGGGACCGAAACCGGCTGAACGGACGATTGCCGCCGTCCTGGTCGTCCGTTCGTCTCTTCGGAGCACCGCATTGGTGCCGGAGACGAGGTGGCGGGCGCGGCAAAAGGACGAAGACATGGGAGAATCGGCATGGCGCCGACGAGTGGTCCGCGCTGTTCGCCCTGGCCCCGGCGGGCTCGTCCGAGACCGGACAATGCCGGGGAGGCGCCATGGGGTTTCGGCGGCGTGATCGCACGGCGCTGGTCTGGGCGAAGATGAGTTTTCTCGCTTCGGAAACAGATTCGGCGGTTTCCGTGGAACACGCCTGCGTCGTTTGCGGAAACGTCCTCGAAGCGGCCGGTGTCGGGCTGACCCTCGCCGTCGGCGGAGGAGTCGCCGAGCCATTCTTCGCCACCGACGAACGCAGCCGCGAATTGGAAGACCTGCAGTTCACCTTGGGCGAAGGCCCGGCATGGGAGGTGGTGCGCGGCGGTATGCTCCTCGTCGTAACCGATGTGACCAGTTCGGAGACAGCACTCCGATGGCCGATGTTCGCGCCGGAAGCGATCGACAGAGGCGTGAAATCGATCATCGCGGTGCCGATCCGGACGGGTTCGATCAAATTGGGTGTCGTCGACTGTTATCGCGAACTCGCGGGGTTCCCGTCGAGGGAAGGACAGGCGGAGGCACTCGTTTGCGCCGACGCGGTGATCGCCCTCGCCGATGTCGGTACCGGCGGGCCCGGTCTGGCCGAAGTGATCGATCGCGAATTCGCCGGACACCACGACCGGGTGCATCAGGCCGCGGGAATGGTGTCGGTCCAGCTCGGCATCGGGCCGGTGGACGCGCTCGCCCGCTTGCGTGCCCACGCCTACGCCAGTGGCCGGAACCTCGACGAGGTCGCCATGGACGTGGTGCGGCGCCGGATCACCTTCCGGTCCGAGTCATGACGGACGCGTGCCTAAGGAGATATCAGAAACGATGACCGACCTCGCGGCAGGCTTGCGGGAAACCTTCGTGCAGTTGGCGGACACCCTTGTCGACGATTTCGATCTCATCGAGTTCCTCGACCTGCTCGCGTTCAGATGTGTCGAACTGCTCGGCGTCTGCACCGCCGGGCTGCTGCTCGCCGACGCGCACGGCACACTCACCATGGTGGCCGCGTCCGACGAACAGACCCGCACACTCGAACTGTTCCAATTGCGGAACTCCGAGGGGCCGTCCCTGGACTGCTACCGGCACGCCGAGCCGGTGGTCTGCCCGGATCTCACGCTCACGGGCGAAAGCTGGCCGAAGTTCTCCCGCGCGGCGGAAGACGCGGAATTCCGCTCCGTGTACGCGTTGCCGATGCGCCGCCGGGACGAAGTGATCGGCGCGCTGAACCTGTTCGGCACCCGCCCCGCTTCGCTGGACGACGCCGGATTGAGGCTGGGGCAGGCGCTCGCGGACATCGCCACGATCGGCATCCTGCACCACCGGCTGTTGCAAAGACAGGAAACCATCACCGCACAACTGCAAACGGCGCTGAACAGCCGGGTGATCATCGAACAGGCGAAAGGGGTGCTCGCCGAACGGCTGCGGGTTTCGGTCGACGACGCGTTCGGCGTATTGCGCGCCTACGCGCGGAGCAACAATCGCAAGATCCATTCCGTGGCGACCGGGATCATCGACCGCACAGTGGACATCCCGCGCTGAACGATACCGATTCGGCGCTTGTCCGCCTGCCGGTGATACCTAGACTGGATGGGTGTTCTCCCTGGAACAGCTGGTGAGTTTCGTCGCGGTGGCCGAGGAACTGCACTACGGCCGGGCGGCGGAGCGGCTCTCGATGACCCAGCCGCCGTTGAGCAGGCGGATCCAGTTACTGGAGCGCGAACTGGGGGTCGAGCTTTTCGACCGTACGCACCGCATGGTCCGGCTGACACCCGCCGGACGGGTTTTTCTCGCCGAGGCAAGGAAGATACTGCGTTCGGCGCAGGAGGCGACGCTGTACGCACGCCGGGCGAAGAAAGGCGAGGTCGGCGTCGTCACGCTCGGGTTCACCGCCACCGCCGCCTATTCGTATCTCGACCGCGTCATCGCCGCGGCGAACGCCGAGGTGCCCGGCGTCGATCTCGTGCTGCGGGAAATGGTGACGGCGGCACAGGTGGAGGAATTGCTGGCAGGCGGGATCGATCTCGGCATGGTCCGGCCGCCGGTGACCGGTGCCGACGTCGTGACCCTGCCGCTTTGGCGGGAGCCGCTGCTGGCCGCGCTGCCGTCCGCGCATCCGTTGGCGCGGCGCAAGAAGAATCCCGACGTCCGCGACTTCGACGGCGAGCCGTTCATCATGTATTCGCCGTCGGAGGGCCGGTACTTCCACGATCTGCTCGTGGCGGTGTTCCGCGCCGCCAGGGTGCTGCCGGACTACACGCAATACCCCTGCCAGGTGCATACGGTGCTCGCGCTGGTGAAGGCGGCCCTCGGTGTCGCGCTGGTGCCCGCCGCGGCCGCCGCGCTGCGGTTCGAGGGCGTCGTGCTCCGCCCGGTGGGCGGGGTCGAAGGCCGTCCGGTGGAACTCGAACTGATGTGGCGGAGGGGCAACGACAATCCGGCGCTGGGCGCGCTGCTCGCCGTCATCGGGAATCCGGCTCGGCGAGGTCCGTGAAGGCCCCCTTGAGGGCAGTCACGCGGTGAGCGTGTCGCGTGACGGGATCGGCATGTGACTGGAGGCGTAACTCGCGTGATTGGAGGCGTAACACCCGTGATTGGAGGCGTAACGGCTCCAGACACGCGAGTTACGCCTCCAGACACGCGAGTTACGCGTCCAGACACGTGAGTTACGGCTGGAACCACGCGAGATCCGGCTCAGCGGAACCAGCGGTCGGAGCGGTCCCCGGTGCTCCCAATGTGGCATTGGGGACGCTCAGCGCCTCCAATGCCACATTGGGGGCACAGGCCTGGCGGTCAGCGGGCGGGCCAGGCGTCACCCCATTCGGCGTCGCGGGCCTCGCGGTAGGCGTCGCCGTGCCGTTTGGTGACGATCGTTTCGGTGAGCCCGGTTTCGGCGCACAGAGTCAGGCTGACCATGCCCTTGCGTTTGGCCGGATGCCGCAGGATCCGGCCTTCGGCCCGTTCCGGCGCCGTGCGTGAGGCGACGACGTAGGAGAACTTCTCGTCCTCGAAGCCGAGCGTCCCGGACTTGAGCTGGCGGTGCAGGCCGGTGCGCGGGAGGCGCGCGGAGAAATGGCACCAGTCCTTGCCGCGCGGGATCGGGCACGCGCCTTCGTGCGGGCAGGGCGCGACGAGGGAAAGCCCGAGTTCGACGAGCTGATCCCGCGCTTCGACGATCCGTTCGTAGCCCGCTGGTGTGCCGGGTTCGATCAGCACCAGCATCCCGGCCTTCGCCGACAGCCAGCGGACCGTGTCGGCCCGGCGGGCTTCGGGCAGCTCACCGAGGACGTAGGAAAGGGTCACCAGATCGGCGTCCGGCGCGGGTGCGGCCGGGTCGATCAGGCCGCGCTGCCAGGTCGAGCCGCGGACAGCCTTGCCACCGGCGTTCCCCGCGAGCCGGCGGCCCAGCGCGATCGCGCCGGGGACCTGTTCGACGACGGTGCTCTCCTCCAGCGACGGCCACACGTCGGCCGCCGCCCAGATCGCCGCACCGGTCCCTCCGCCGACGTCGATCTGCGTGCGCGGAGCGAACCCGGGAGTGCGGAGGGCGGCTTCGGCGAGAACGGCGTGTACGGCTGCGTACGTGGCCGGCATCCGGTAGCCCGCGTACGCCGCGATGTCGACCTCGGAGGAGAGGATGGGCGCGCTCGCGGGGTTGTTCTCGCGGTAGCGCGTGCTGAGCCGCTCGACGGACTGCGTCAGCCTGGTCTGCGGGTACTTGCCCAGCTCCTCGTCGAGGGCGGAGCGGAGGGTTTCGGGGAGTGCGGACACGGTTCGGCATTCTCCCATGCATGCTTGACCTGCGGTTTTCCGGCTGCTCGAATACTCGCGGAAAAAAGTTCGGGGACCGTGTCGAAACCGGGGGTGCCCGATCGACGCGTTGATGTGGCAGGGGACGAGCCCCGCCGGGAACGGAGACTCAGATGCGGTTCATGGTGATTGTCAAGAGCGACGAGAAGACCGACGTGGCCGGTGCTCAGCCGAGTGCCGAGGAGTTGCAGGAGATGGGGAAGTTCAACGAGGAGCTGGTGAAGGCGGGCGTCATGCTCGCGGGTGAAGGACTGCTCCCCAGCGCCGACGGTGTCCGCATCCAGTACTCCGGCACCACCGAGGCCAGGGTCGTCGACGGTCCTTTCGCCGAGAGCAAGGAGCTCATCGCGGGTTTCTGGATCCTGCAGGTCAAGGACAAGGCCGAGGTCATCGAATGGATGAAGCGCGCGCCGTTCCGCGAGGGCGAGATCGAGATCCGGCGGGTCGCCGAGATGGAGGACTTCGACAACGCCACGCCCGAGATCGTCGAGCACGAGCAGAAGCTGCGGGAACAGGCCGAGGCGAACTAGGCCGCGTCAGGGTTGCGGTCGTCACGCCGACGATGTTGATTGGTCGGCGTGACGGCAACAGCAGACCCCCGGTCGGCGATCGACGCGGTGTGGCGGATCGAGTCGGCCCGCCTCATCGCCGGCCTCGCGCGGATGACGCGCGACGTCGGCCTCGCGGAGGAACTCGCGCAGGACGCGCTGGTCGCCGCGCTCGAACAGTGGCCGGAGTCGGGCGTCCCGAGGAATCCGGGTGCCTGGCTCATGACCACGGCCAAACGCCGGGCCGTCGACACCTTCCGGCGCAACGAGCGCTACGAACGGAAGCTCGGCGAGATCGGCCGCGAGCAGGAGTTCGAGGAGGAACCCGACTTCACCGCGGGCCTCGACGACCACATCGAAGACGATCTGCTGCGGCTGGTGTTCACCGCCTGCCATCCGGTGCTTTCCACCGAAGCCAGGGTGGCGCTGACGCTGAAGATGATCGGCGGGCTCCAGACGCACGAGATCGCGCGGGCGTTCCTCGCCAAGGAGACCGCCATCGCGCAGCGCATCGTCCGCGCGAAGAAGACGCTCGCCGACGCCAAGGTGCCGTTCGAGGTGCCGGAGGGGGCCGATCGCGTCGCGCGCCTGGAGTCGGTGCTCGAAGTGATCTACCTGATCTTCAACGAGGGCTACTCGGCGACGGCGGGCGAGGACTGGATGCGGCCGGCGCTGTGCGAGGAAGCGCTGCGGCTCGGCCGGATCCTGGCCGGGCTGATGCCGAAGGAACCCGAGGTGCACGGGCTCGTTTCGCTGATGGAGATCCAGGCGTCGCGGTCGGCCGCGCGCGTCGGGCCGAACGGCGAACCCGTGCTGCTGCTGGATCAGGACCGGACGAAATGGAACCGGCTCCTGATCGGCCGCGGCCTCGCCGCGCTGGACCTCGCCGAGTCACTCGCGGACGGCGCTTTCGGCGTCTACGCCGCGCAAGCCGCCATCGCCGCCTGCCACGCGCGGGCGCGGACGGGCGAGGAGACCGACTGGGCACGCATCGCGATCTTGTACGAAGGGCTCGGGAAGCTGAACCCGTCGCCGGTGATCGAACTGAACCGCGCGGTGGCGCTGTCGATGGCGGTCGGGCCGGAAGCGGGCCTCGCGGTGGTCGACAAGCTGACGTCGGAGCCCGCGCTGAAGGCGTACCACCTGCTGCCGAGCGTGCGCGGCGACTTCCTGGCGAAGCTCGGCCGTCTGGACGAGGCCCGCGCCGAGTTCGAGCGCGCGGCGGAAATGACCGGGAACGACCGGGAGCGCACCCTCTTGCTGAACCGCGCGGCCGAGTGCACCCCCTGACCCCTTCGCAATTCGTCACCTACTTGCGTTCGATCCCGGCGCAAGTAGGTGACGAATTGCGATAGGGGCGCGTCAGGCGGGGGTGGGGCGCAGCGCGGACAAGGCCCGGTGCTGGCCCAGCCGGACGGCCTGGACGGTGCAGCCGAGCGCCAGCGCGGTGTCTTCGGCGGAAAGCCCGACGAGCGACCGCAGCACCATGATCTCGCGCTGCTGGCCAGGCAGGCCCGAAAGCGGGTTCGGCAGTTCGGCGGTGCTCCGGTGGAAGTCGTCGACGAGGCCGCGCGTGACGTCGTAGGCGAACGTGAGAAGCGCGGACGCCCCGGCCACTCCGGCGACGATCTCGCGGCAGCTGTCCTTCGCGATCGCGTCGGCGATGTCGTAGGTGCCGGAACGACGTCCGATCCGCGCCCGGCAGTAGCGCACGACCAGGACGCGGACGACGTCGACCAGCTTCGAGGCTGTCTCCGTCCGCCCGCCGGCCTCCAGCGGCCGCCGCGAACCGTGTCCTTGCATCGGCTCCCTCTCCCACCTTTCAGATGAGCACGGCGGAGGGGGAGGGAGGTACGGTCTTTTTGCCGACACGGGCCGCTTCAGGCCTCGATGAAGACGATCCGCTCGGGCTCGGTCGTCAGGTTCACGGTCTGCCGCTTCACGCTCACCAAGGTCTCGAATTCCGTGGCGTGCCCGTCCGGGACGGTGAACAGGCGGTCGTTGCGGGAATCGAGGAAGTCGGAGAAGCCGGTGAGCGAGACCCCGCCGCTTTCGTCGAGCGCGAGGTAGTCGACGAGCCTGCGGAACAGTTTCGGCAGGATCACCAGTTCGTCGGCCAGTTGCCGTCGTGACGAAAGCTTGAACCCGGAGTTCGTGACGTCCTGCGGCCACAGCCCGCGCCCGTCCTGGCGGGCCTTGCCCGCGGCTTCGGCCAAGGCGTCACGAAGATCGGGGTACAGCAGCGAATAGAACGTCGGGTAGACGAGGCCGGCCGCGACCTGCCGGTAGTTCGCGGAGTTCTTCAGCGTTTTGACGTCGAGATTGACCTTGGAAAGGTCCGCGGACCTTCCCGGCCGTTGCCCGGGAAAGGCGAACGCCACCGCTCGTCCGTATTTGTCGGCGAATCGCGTCAGTATGTGACCCGGTACCTTGATCGGAGTCGCCGAAGTGACCCTTCCCCGTTCATCGCGTTCGACCGTTTTGAAGCCGAGGACCTTCAGCAGGTTCGCCGCGGCGGCGTCGGCGAATTCCGCGGGCTGATGCCACATCCCGCCGGTTCCCCTGGCCTGGTAATGCGTTTCGAGCGCGTCGATCGCGTCGAGCCGCAACTGCATCCCGCCCCGTGAATTGAGCCGGACCTTCAGGCCCGCCTTCTTGGTCGCCTGGGGATCGTCGGGATAGAACCGCACCGAATCGCCGTCCGGTGAGGCTCCGACAAGCTGGAACGTACCTTTGATCAGCGTCATGGGCATGAGGACAACGGTAGTTCCCATTCCGGTGAACGAACCTGGTGTTCATCCATCCAGCCCAATGGCCGGTAAAGATCGGGTGACCATTGTGGACATTCCCGTGTTCTCGTTCACGACGGGATCATGAACTCCAGCACGGTCGCCTGCAGCAGCGCGATGACCCCGACCACGGCGGTCAGCGCGACCGACCACAGGAACGTCTGCCGCAGCAGCGCGCCTTCTTTCCCGGACTGCCCGATCGCGGTGGCGCCGATCGACAGGTTCTGTGGCGAGATCATCTTGCCCATCACGCCGCCGGAGGTGTTCGTGGCACCGGCGAGGATCGGGTCGACGTGCAGTTGCTGCGCGGAAATCACCTGCATCGGCCCGAAGAGACTGTTCGTCGACGCGTCCGATCCGGTGAGGAAGACGCCCAGCCAGCCGATGTAGGCGGAGAACAACGGGAACAGCACCCCGGTGGTCGCCAGCGCGAGACCGAGGGTCTGCGTCGCACCCGAGTAGTTCATGACGAACGCGATCGCGAGGATCATGAAGATCGTCGCCAGCGCCCACCGCATCTGGTGCAGTGTCCGGCGGTAGGTGGCCAGCAGCAGCCGCGGTTTCGCGCCCATCGCGAACCCTGCCACGATCGCCGCGATCAGGGCCACGGTTCCTGGCGAGTAAAGGAAATCGACGGTCAACGTCGCCGCGTACGGGGTGTCCTTCGGCGTGATCGGCGCGTGCTGGACGACCTCCTTGTGCAGCCCAGGCCACGCGAACACCCAATCGGCCTTGTGCAGCAGCTTCGTCAGGTCCAGCCATTCGGGCAGGTCCTTGAAGATCGTGCCGATCCGGGAAAGGAAGATCGCCGTGATCAGGACGATGTACGGCGCCCACGCGTACAGCGCGCCTCGCCCGGCTTTCGCCGCGCCGAGATTCGCCCCGGCCTTCACCGGTTCTTCGCCGTCGAAACGCCAAACCGCCGACGGCTGCCAGAAGCGCGTCAGTATCCACAGCGAGGCCATCGCGGCGAGCGCGGCGACGACGTCGACGAGGCTCGGGCTGATGAAGTTCGAGGTGACGAACTGCATGACCGCGAACGACAGGCCCGCGGTCAGCACGGCGGGCCAGACCTCGATCATCCGTTTCCAGCCCGCGAGGACCACGATCAGGAACCCGGGGACGATCAGCGCCAGAAAGGGCAGCTGGCGGCCCACCATCGACGAGAACAGTTCCGTCGCCTGTTCGGAGTTCATGTCGAGGATCGGCGCGGTCAGCCTGCCGAGCACGATCAGCGGATTGCCGAGGCCGCCGAACGCGACCGGCGCGGTGTTCGCCAGCAACGCGAGCACGACCGCCTTCACCGGCGGGAAACCGAGTGCGGCCATCATCGCCGCGGTGATCGCGATCGGCGAGCCACCGCCCGCGATCCCCTCCAGCAGCGCCCCGAACCCGAACGCGATCAGCAACGCCTGGAGGCGGCGGTCCTCACTGAATCCGGCGAGGACCGCCTTGATGTGGTCGAACCGTCCGGTCGCGACGGTGACATTGTGGAAGTACACGGCGTGGAACGCGATCCAGGCCACCGACCACACCCCGAACACCAGCCCCATGGCCGCGGAATCGAAGGCGAGCCCCGCGGGCATGCGGTACAGCAGTACCGCGACCAGCAGCGCGGTGATCAGCGCCAGCGCCGCCGAGAGATGCGCGGATCTGCGCAGGACTCCCAGCGTCACCAGCAGCACGACGATCGGCAGCGCCGCCAGCGCGGCGGACACCCACAGCCCGCCCGCCGGCTGGTAGTCCTGGACCCAGCCCACCTCAGCCCCTTTGCGCGCGGACGTAACCCAGCCGGAGCGAAAGCGCGGCCGCGGTGCCGGCCACCGTCGCACCCAGTTCGTCGGTGCGGCGGAGCACCCGCCCAGCCGGGCCCGCGATGCTGATCGCGGCGATCGGCCGTCCGGTGTGGTCGCGGACGGCGGCGGCCACGCAGCCCACGTCCGGTTCGTTTTCGACGTCGTCCACGGCCCAGCCGCGGCGGCTCGTCCTCGCCAGGTCGTCGAGCAGCCGGACCGGATCGTTGATCGTCTTGAGCGTGAGACTGTCGAGTTTCATCCGGCGGATGCGTTCGACGCGGTCCTGTTCGGGCAGCGCCGCCAGCCACGCCTTGCCCAGCGAGGTCGCGTGCTGCGGACGGCGGGTGCCGAGACGGCAGGCAAGGGTGACGGCGTTGGCGCTGCGTTCGGTGGCGACGTAGACCATCGTGTCGTTGTCCGGGACGGCGAGGTACGTCGTCTCGCCGCTCCGCTCGGCGAGCGACGCGAGATAGCGCGGCGCGCAGCGGTGGAGATCGGTCGCCGCCATCGCGCGGGCGCCGAGTTCGACCAGCCGGGTGCCGAGCCGCACGCGGCCGGTGGCGCGATCGGCTTCGAGGTATTCCAGGTTCTTGAGGGTGCCGACGATGCGGTACGCGGCGCTCCGGGAGAGACCCAGTTGCCTGGCGATCGCGTTGGTGGAAATCTCCTGGTTCTTGCCGACGTGCTCGAGGACCGCTAGTCCGCGCTCGAGTGTGCCACTGGAATCCAGGCCTCGTGGTGTGCCCACTTCGCCCCTCCGTTGGACCGGGGTACCGATGATCGGCACCTGTTTCCGCTAAGCGGGTTCGGACGTTAACAGCTCGGCCCGACGTTGGGAAGGTTTCTTAACAAAGTGGCTACCGGACAAGTTTTCCCTGTTCGGGGCGGTTCGGTCAAGATCACCGGTTCGGCCCAATCCGTTCGGTGGGTTCCGATTCGGCGTATGACTTCAGGGGTCATTTTTCTGTTCACGGATATGAAAGAACCCTCGCCGGAAAATCGCGGCGAGGGTTCGGCTCGAAGTACGTTTCTAACGCACCGACAGATTCGCGACCGCTCGGACGACGGCCGTGCAGCGGTCTTCGACATAGGCCAGACCGCCTTCTTCGGCGATCCGGCGGGACTCGGCGGAGACGATGCCCTGTTGCAGCCAGAGCGCCTTGGCACCGATCGCGACGGCCTGTTCGGCGATCGGCGGGGTGTCTTCGGACGGGCGGAAGACGTCGACCAGGTCGACCGGCTCCGGGATGTCGGTGAGGGAGCGGTAGACCTTTTCGCCAAGCAGCTCGTCGGCCGAAGGGTGGACGGGGATGATCCGGAACCCGTGTGCCTGCAGTACGGCGGCGACGCCGTGCGAGGCCTTGGCCGGATCACGGCTCAGCCCCACTACGGCGATCGTCTTCGATCCGGCGAGGATCTCGGTGGCGCGATCGGTCATACCGGGTTCAACGACGGCGGGCGGCCGTGAATTCCTAGAGTTTCCAGAGCCGCAGGCCGCGCACCCGGTACACCGGCCAGACGACGTGCCAGGCGCGACGCCGCAGGAACACCGTCGAACAGGTCAGGATGCTTCGCGCGGATGTCGTCGCGACGTCGTGGCGGTCCGGCCAGCTCTCGCCGTGCCGCCCGGCGGCGATCCGGAAGACGTTGACCAGGCCGCGGCCCTGCAGGTCGAACTTCGCGCCGGTGTCGCCGGAATCAGGAGTCAGCGAGGCGATCTCCGGGCCGAACGCGGCCGCGGGCGCCGGTCCCGCGTCGGCGGGGAGGTCACCGATGGTCGAGGAGACGGCCTTGCCGTAGAGACGCCGGGTGTAGCGCTGGAGCAGCAGCCGCTCCCACAGCGGCAGGACACGGCGGTGCTTGAGCAGCGCCGAACACTCCGCGTGCCCGATGGCGAAGACGTCGGTCAGCTCGTCGTAGGCGTTGTGCGCGGTGGGCTCGTTGAGGTGCACCCGCACCTCGTAGCGGATGCGCGCGGTGAGCTCGTCGAGCTCTTCGCGGCGGTCGACCCTGGCCTTCGCCCGTGAGAGCGTCCAATCGGACATGGGAGCAGGCTAGGTGATGATCGGGGTCGCACAAGCCACTTTCGGCCTAATCTGTTCGTACCGGCCAGTGGAACGGGCGTCTTGTGCGGGCATCGGTGACGGGGCAGAGTCCGACTGTCGGAAGGAGCCCATGGACGCCAGCACGCTGCAGGAGGCCGCGGCCGCGCTGCTCAGCGCGTACGAGACCGGCAAGCCGATCGCGCCCCTCATCGAGACGTATCCCGCCGCGACCTTGGAGGACGCGTACCGCATCCAGCAGTGGCTCGTCCACCATTGGGCCGAACGCGGCGACGGTGTACGCGGGCACAAGGTCGGCCTCGCGTCCGCCGCCATGCAGCGGCAGATGGGCGTCGACCAGCCCGACTACGGCCATCTGACCGGTTCGATGTTCCACCTCGAACACCAGCCGATCCCGATCGGCGGGTTCCTGCAGCCGAAGATCGAACCGGAGATCGCGTTCGTGCTCGGCTCGCGGCTGTGCGGGCCAGGGGTCACGGTGGCGGACGCGCTGCGGGCGGTGGACTTCGTCGTCCCGGCGCTGGAGATCGTCGATTCCCGCATCCAGGACTGGAAGATCAGCATCGTCGACACCATCGCGGACAACGCGTCCTCCGGCGGGGTCGTCCTCGGCAGCAGGCCGACCGCGATCGGCGACGTCGACCTGCGGCTGGTGGGCTGTGTCCTGCACCAGAACGGTGAGATCGCGGCCACCGGCGCCGGCGGCGCGGTGCTCGGCTCGCCGGTGAACGCGCTGGTGTGGCTCGCGAACACGATCGGACCGCTCGGCGTCGCGCTGGAGCCGGGGCACGTCGTGCTGCCGGGCTCGATGACACGTGCGATCCCGGTGAGCCCCGGCGACACCGTGGTCGCGACGATGGCGGGGCTCGGCAGTGTCACCGCGAAGTTCTCCGGGGAGGAGCGGCCGTGAGCCTTGACGTGCGGGAGGCGGCGGAAGCGCTGCTGTCCGGGGAAGAACGCGAGCCGCTGACGGATTCATGGCCCGCTTTGGACGTCGAAACCGCGTACGCGATCCAGGACGAGGCGCTCCGGCTCAGGCTGGAGCGCGGCGAGACGCTCATCGGCGTCAAGCTGGGCTTGACCTCTCAGGCGATGCGACAGCGGATGGGGATCGACTCGCCGTTGCTCGCCTGGCTGACCGACGCCATGGTCCTGCCCGCCGGTGTCCCGGTGCCGTCGCTGATCCACCCGCGTGCGGAGCCCGAGCTGGTTTTCGTGCTGGGTGAACGACTTTCGGGCCCCGGCGTGACCGCGGCGACCGCGATGGCGGCGGTGAGCCGGGTCCACGGCGGCATCGAGACCGTCGACAGCCGCTACCGTGACTACCGGGGAAAGCTGCCGGACGCCGTGGCGGACAACGGTTTCTCCGCGTACTTCACGCTGGGCCCTGTCGGCATCGATCCGTCCACAGTGGACCTTTCGCTGGAGGCGGCGCTTCTGGAGGTCGACGGCGCCATCGTCGACACCGCCACCGGCGCGGCCGTGCAGGGCCATCCGGCGGAAGCACTGGCGCTGGCGGCCAACACCCTCGGCGCCCGGGGGCTCGCGCTGGAGCCGGGCTGGATCGTGCTCACCGGCGGGATGACCGACGCCGTCGACATTCGCCCGGGTTCACGGGTGGCGGCGCACTTCTCGCATCTGGGCTCGATCACGCTCGCCGGGTCTTGACGTCGGCGAGGTCGGCCGTGCGGAGCAGTCCACGCGTCAATCGCGGCCAGATCGCCCGCGGGAGGTCGTGCCCCATCCCGGGCACGATGTCCACTTCGGACTTCCGCAGCGCGCGGGCCGTCGCCCGGCCGCCGGAAACGTGCACGAGCGGATCCTTCGAACCGTGCACGACGAGCGCGGGTACATCGAGTTTCCGCAACGCGCGGAAGCGATCCCGGCTCGAAACGATGGCAGCCAGCTGCCGCGCCGTCCCGCCGGGATTCACGCCGCGATCGAACGACCGCTCCGCGCGTTCACGCATCCGCGCCTCGTCGAAGGGGTAAC
Source organism: Amycolatopsis sp. WAC 01375 (assembly GCF_003947325.1). Lineage (NCBI taxonomy): Bacteria > Bacillati > Actinomycetota > Actinomycetes > Pseudonocardiales > Pseudonocardiaceae > Amycolatopsis > Amycolatopsis sp. WAC 01375. Next base: position 181,995 of record NZ_QHHW01000016.1, on the reverse strand, counting down.
CGGGCGAGCCGATGACGCGGAAGGTGCGCACCAAGGACTCGACGTACTGCGCACGATCACGCGGAGGCGCCGAAAGCAGCATCGCCATCGCCTTGGCGCTCGGCCGGCCGACGAACCGGTTGCCGGTGGTCGACATGATCGACGTCAGCGAACGCACCCGCGACGGATACTCGACGGCCAGGGTCTGCGCGACCATCCCGCCCATCGACGCGCCCACGATGTGCGCGCTCTCGACGCCGAGTTTCGTCAGCAGTCCGGCGGCGTCGCCCGCCATGTCCGCCAGGGAGTACGGCGCCGTGCGCAGGGCGTACGCGAGCGGCAGGCTCGCCCGCCCGGTCATCCGGCTGGACCGGCCGGCGTCCCGGTTGTCGTAGCGGATGACGAAGAACCCCTCGGCCGCGAGGTTCTCGCAGAGCTCGTCGTCCCACCAGATCATCTGCGAGGCCAGGCCCATGATCATCAGCAACGGCCTGCCGTCCGGCGGACCGAACGTCTCGTGGCACAGCTCGACGCCGTTCACGTCGGCGATCATCTCCGGCATCGGCACAGTGTGACCGGCGACGGCGAAAACGGCTACGTGTCCTCGATGTGAACGGCCTGGCTCTCCGGCCCGGCGGCCCGCTGAGTGCCCTCGTCTTCGGCGATCTCTTCCGCTCACTCGCCGCGATATGCACGGGCCTGGATTTCGTAAAGCTCGTGGTAGAGGCCTCCTTCCTCGATGAGTTCGGCGTGCGTGCCCTGTTCGATCAGCCGTCCTTTCTCCAGTACCAGGATCCGGTCGGCGGAGCGGATGTTGGCCAGCCGGTGGGTGACCAGGATGGTCGTGCGCCTGCCCGCCCCGGAAACGCTCGCGTGCCGCAGACCGGCGAAGACCCGTGCCTCGGCCTTCGCGTCGAGCGCGGCCGTCGGCTCGTCGGCGACCAGGACGGCGGCGTCGCGGTAGATCCCGCGGGCGATGCCCATCCGCTGCCACTGCCCGCCCGAGAGGTCCTGCCCGTCGTTGAACTTCTTGGACAGCACCGTTCTCTCCTTGGCGGGCAAGGATTCGATCACCTCGTCGGCGCCCGAGGAGATGATCGCGTCGTGCCACGCGGCGCGTTCCGGGTCCTCCCGGCCGAGCCTGCCGACGGTCACGTTGTGCTCCGCCGTCATCGGCCATTCGGCGGGATCCTGGGCGATCACGGCGATATTGGCGTGCACCGACTCGTGATCGGCGTCCGCGAGATCGACGTCGTCCCAGAACACCTTCCCTTCCGAGGGCGGATACAGCCCGGTGAGCAGCTTGCCCAAGGTGGTCTTGCCGGAACCGTTCTCGCCGACGAGGGCGATCACCTCGCCGCGCCGGATGGTCAGCGAAACCTCCCGCAGGGCGGGGTTTTCCTGGCCCGGATAGGTGAAACCGACGTTCTCCAGCCGGATCTCCGCCGGGTCCGGCGGAGCGGCGACGCCGTCCTTCGCCGGGCTGCGTTTCTCGGATTCCACGAGCAGCCGCTGGAAGAAAGCGATGTAGAACGACTCCTCGTACAGGGAATTCACCGCGTGCATCGTGATGGACAGCGAATTCGACGCCGACCGCATGGCGAGCGCGGCCGTCCCGGCGAGGGCGAGCTCCATCTGCCCGGTATAGAGGAGGAGGCCGAGCACCAGATACGCGATGGCGGTGCCCACCCCGGCCGCCGCGCGCCCGGTCAGCCGGACCAGGTTGCTCCGATGCGCGAGCCGGACCTCTTCGCGCATCAGGCTTTCGGTGATCCGCCGGTACTCGTGGAGCAACGGCTCCTGCAAGGTGAGGGCGTGCCGTTCGAGGGCGAAGGTGCGCCAGGTGGCCACCTCCTCGACGATGCCCTTCCGGATGTTCCGGCCGACGGTGTCGAGATAATGCCGGTAGTTCAGCCGCGCGACCTTCGCCGCCGCCCAGCCGTCGGCCACCGCGGCGAGCAGCAGCACCGGCGCGAGCCACGGATTGAGCAAGCCGGCCGCCACCAGCGCGGCGACCAGCGAGATCAGCGCCGAGGTCAGATCCGCGACCCAGCGCAGGCTCATCTCGATCGAGCGGACGCCGTACCGCGCGCCCTGCCTGGCCAGCTCCCGGAAATCGGCGTCCTCGAAGGCCAGCAACCGGACCCGGACCATCGCGGCGGTGACCTCGTCGCCCGCCGAAGTCACGACCCGCGGCCGAAGCGCCCCCTCGACCGCGGCCACCGCGGTGTCGAGCAGGGCGCGCAAGGCGTACGTGCCGACGACGACCAGCAGCGCGGGCAGCGATTCCAGCACCTTGTCCGGCGTCGGCCCGTTCTCCAGCAACGCGATGAACACGTTCGCGGTGGCGAGCAGGCCGAACGCCGTGACACAGCCCGAAAGCAGGTGGACGACGCCGGCGAGCAGGGTCAGCCGCGGCGACGTCCGCCAGGCCAGCCGCAGCACGATGGCCACCGCGGACGGGAGCGTGCGGATGGCCTTGACCATCCCCGCTTCGGCCACGGTCTCGTCGACCGTGGCCCATTCGGGCATCTTCAGGTTCTCGACCCCGATCAGGGGCACGGTCGGTTCGGGCACTCGTCCTTGTCTACGCGCACCCACCGACAATTCCGACCGCCGAGAGGCCGCGGCCGTGCCAAGCCGGCGTTCTCGCGTGACTGGATGGACGACACGTGTGTCTGGCCGGACGACACGCGTGATCCGGCGGACGACACACGTGCGGCAGGGTTTCGCCGCGAGTCGTCCATCCAGTCACGTGAGTCGTCCGCCCAGTCACGTGAGTCGTCCATCCGCGCACCGGCACAGTCGGTCGGCGCACGGGACGAAAGTCCCCTTCACCTGCCCCGGACCGTGAGCTACGCTCTCGCTAGAGCGATCTATCAAATCGCAAGGGGGCGAACATGGAAGCTCTTCGGAACCGGGGACTCACCGCGTTGCGGCTGATTCTGGCCTTCACGCTGCTGTCCACCACGTTGCACTACGCGCACAACGTGATCAGGGCGGCGGACTATCCGCAGGTCGAGGGGATCTCGGTGGGCGTCGCCGCCACCTTGGTCGTCGTCGCCTACGTTCTCTTCACGACGTTCGGCGTGCTCGGCTACCGCGACTACCTGCGCGGACGTTACTGGCGGGCGCTCGCGTTCCTGATGGTCTTTTCGCTGTCCGGGCTGGCGAGCCTCGGCCACTTCCTGGTCGCCGTGCCGCAGATCCCGGCCTTCTGGTTCGCCACGATCTACACCGACACGGCGGCCGCGCTGCTGCTGTGGGCCTTCGTGACCTGGGCGGCGGCGAAGCTCAACCGGGCACCCGTGCCCGCGTGACGGTCATCCGCCGTAAGTGATGCGATGGGGCGCGGCGACCCGGTTGATCTTCGCCGGATCGATCGCCCCATCGGTGAAGACGGCGGGCCCCGCTTCGAACAGGTCCTCCAGGTAGTGCTCCCAGCCGCCGGGAGACGAGATCTGGAGAACCCGAGGCGGTTCGGAAACGCGTCGCAGGGCGTGCGGGACACCGCGCGGCAGCAGGACGAACGTGCCCTTGGTCGCGATGTGGCTCTCGTCGTCGAAATCGATGCCGAGTTCGCCTTCGAGGACATAGATGCACTCGTCGGCCTCGTGGTGCACGTGCCGCGGGATGTCCATGGCGACGGTGACCTCGAGTAGCGAAAACCTCGTCTCGGTGTCCTCGGTCATCGCCTTGACGCTGAACGCGGGCGGCAACGGGACGCGGCCGGGCCGGGCCTCGCCGGGTTTGAGCAGGATGAAGCGGTCCTTCGACATGTTATGCTCTCCTTCATGCGGAAGCGGATTCCGTTTCCACTTAATCGTGAGGGAGGGCGGGTTGTCAACCAAGCCGCGAGCGGACGCGGAGCGCAATCGGGCTCGGGTGGTCGACGCCGCGCGAGTGTTGTTCGCCGAACGCGGGGACGACGTGCAGATGCCGGAAATCGCGCGCGCGGCAGGCGTGGGCGTAGGGACGGTGTACCGGCATTTCCCGGATCGTCAGGCGCTGGTCGAGGCGGCGGCGGAGCACCGGTTCGCGGAGATCGAGCAGTACGCCCGGGCGCACTGCTTCGGGGAGGATTCCGGTCTGGAGCGCTATTTCCGGTATGTCGGCGAGCTGTTGTCCCGCGATCGCGGGCTCACCGCCGCCATCGATTCGGCCCGCGGGCGGCCGGGGAGTGAGCCGCGCGGTACCGCTCGCGAGCGGCTTGAGACCGTGGTCGCCGAGGTCATCGCCCACGATCAGGCCGCTGATCTCCTTCGTTCGGATTGCACGGTCGCCGACGTCTATCTGCTGGTCGGCGCCCTGTCGTCGGTCATCCGCAAAGGTGGCGACTGGGCTCGTTTCCTCGACCTGCTCCGTGACCAACTTTCTACATAACATTGACGGTAGTTAGTGCCATGTAGACAATCGGAAGGGTGACGCGGACCACATCGGTGACGTTCGAACGTCATCCCAGCGGCTACCGGCACTGGAAACTGTCCACCGACGGCGACGTCGCGTGGCTCGAACTCGATGTCGACGCCGACGGGGGTCTCGTACCGGGTTACGAGCTCAAACTCAACTCGTACGACCTCGGCGTCGACATCGAGTTGTACGACGCGACGCAGCGGCTGCGGTTCGAACATCCCGAGGTCCGGGTGGTCATCGTGACCAGCGCGAAGGACAACGTCTTCTGTGCCGGTGCGAACATCCGCATGCTGGCGTCGTCGTCGCACGAATGGAAGGTGAACTTCTGCAAGTTCACCAACGAGACCCGCAACGCGATGGAGGACGCCGCCGCGCACTCCGGGCAGATCTACGTCGCGGCGGTCAACGGCACCTGCGCCGGCGGCGGCTACGAAATCGCGCTCGCCTGCGAGAAGATCCTGCTGGTCGACGACAACTCTTCGACCGTGGCGCTGCCGGAAGTGCCCCTTCTCGGCGTTCTTCCCGGCACCGGCGGGCTCACCAGGGTGGTCGACAAACGCGGCGTGCGGCGGGATCTCGCCGACGTCTTCGCCACTCGCCCCGACGGGGTGAAGGGGCGGACGGCCGTCGACTGGCGGCTGGTCGACGAACTCGTGCCGCGGCAGGGTTTTCGCGAAGCCGTGTTGGCCAGGGCGAAGGACTTCGCGCGGACGATCGAGCGGCTCGACGGCGAAGGCGTCGAACTGAAGCCACTCAAGCATCGTTACGTCGACATAGCCCGCGGCAAGACGGAAGCGACGATCACCGTCAAGGGGCCCGAGGACGACGACGGCTGGCTACTGGACGTCACCCGCGAACTGGACGACGCGATCCTTCGCCTGCGCACCAACGAACCCGGACTCGGCACCTGGGTACTCCGCACCGAAGGCGATCCTGCGAAGGTTCTCGAACACGAGCGAGCCGTGTTCGACGCGAAAGACTGTCTGAACAACGAAATCGTCCACTACTTCAAGCGGACGCTGAAGCGCCTCGACGTCACCAGCCGCAGCCTGATCGCGCTCATCGAACCTGGTAGCTGCTTCGCCGGGCTTCTGCTGGAGCTCGCGCTCGCCGCGGACCGGCAGTACATCTTGGACGGTCCGCCGATCGATGACGAAGAAAGTGAAGAACACGCCTCGATCACGTTGTCCGAAGCCAACTTCGGCCGTTTCCCGATGGGCAACGGCCTGACGCGCCTGGAGTCCCGGTTCTTCGGCGACCCTGGCCACGTCACGAGGCTCGCGGAAGTACGCGACCGGCCACTGAACCCGGCGGAGGCCGACGAACTCGGCCTGGTCACCGACGCCCCGGACGACCTCGATTGGGAGGACGAGATCCGGATCGCGCTGGAAGGACGGGCTTCGCTCAGCCCGGATGCCTTGACCGGAATGGAGGCGAACCACCGGTTCGTCGGCCCCGAGACGCTGGAGAGCAAGATCTTCGGCCGCCTTGCCGCTTGGCAGAACTGGATCTTCACTCGTCCGAACGCATCCGGTCCCGAGGGCGCGTTGCGTCGCTACGGTACTGGTCAGAAGGCCGTCTTCGACAGGAAGCGGGTTTGAACAGCTCATGCCCACCAAGATCGATTACGACGCCAAGATTCCCAACAACGTCGACCTCTCCGGTGATCGGCGGCTCCAGCGGGCGCTGGAGGGCTGGCAGCCGAAATTCCTGAACTGGTGGGGCGAAATGGGCCCCACCCTGCGGACGCGGGGCGTGTACCTGCGCACCGCGGTCAGCGTCGGCCGGGACGGCTGGGCGCATTTCGACCACGTCAACGTGCCCGACTACCGGTGGGGGATCTTCCTCGCGGAGCCGGATCCGGACCGCGTCATCACCTTCGGCGAGCATCAGGGCGAACGGGCGTGGCAGCAGGTGCCCGGCGAGTACCGCGCCGACCTGCAGCGGCTCATCGTCATCCAGGGGGACACCGAACCCGCGTCGGTCGAGCAGCAGAAACTGCTGGGGCTCACCGCGCCGAGCCTCTACGACCTGCGGAACCTCTTCCAGGTCAATGTCGAAGAAGGCCGTCATCTGTGGGCGATGGTGTATCTGCTGCACGCCTACTTCGGCCGCGAAGGTCGTGATGAGGCGGAAGGGTTGCTGCTCCGGAATTCCGGAAGTCCGGACGCCCCGCGGATCCTCGGCGCCTTCAATGAGGAGACCGCGGATTGGCTCGCGTTCTACATGTTCACCTATTTCACCGATCGCGATGGCAAGTACCAGCTCGGCACCCTCAAGGAAAGCGGCTTCGACCCGCTTTCCCGCACTTGTGAATTCATGCTCAAGGAAGAGGCGCACCACATGTTCGTCGGCACCACCGGGGTCGACCGGGTGGTCACCCGCAGTGCCGAACTGATCCGCGAGCACGACACCTTCGACATCGCCGGGCACGGCGGGATCCCACTGGAAGTCATCCAGCGTTACCTCAACTTCCACTACACCGTGTCGCTCGACCTGTTCGGCGGCGAGACCTCGACCAACGCGGCGAACTACTACACCGCCGGGCTTAAAGGCCGCTGGCAGGAGACTCGCCGCAAGGACGACCACAAGCTCACCGACGCCGCCGGAACGCTGTCGAAGCCGAGGGCCGACGGCACCTGGGGGACCGAAGAACTCCCGGCCATCCTGCTGCTGAACCTCGACCTGAGGGAGGAGTACCGCGCCGACTGCCAGACCGGGGTCAACCGCTGGAACAAGATCCTCGACGAGGCCGGGATCGACTTTCGATTCGTCCTCCCGCACCCTGGATTCAATCGCGAAGTCGGCATAAACTCCGGCCACCATGTGACGCCCGACGGCACCGTTGTCGACGAGCGGACCTGGCTGGCCGGCAAACGCAAGTGGCTGCCCACTCCCGAAGACCTGACTTTCGTCCGATCGCTGATGCACCCGGTGTACGAGCGAGGAAAGATCGCGAGCTGGGTGGCGCCGCCACGCCAGGGCATCAACGGGAAACCGTTCGACTATGAATACGTTCACCTGAGCTGAGCGATAGAAGGTGCGCCCGTGACCGCTGCTGCTACCGGGTTCAACGCGGCGAGCTACCTGCTCGACAGGCACCTGGCGGAAGGGCTACCGGCCAAGCAAGCGGTCGTTTCTCCGCGGCGAAGTCTCACGTACGCGGAGCTCGCGGCCGAAACCCGCCGGGTCGCCGCCGGGCTGAAGGCGATCGGCGTCCGCCCGGAGGAGCGGGTCCTGTTCTGCATGGTCGACGACGTCGAGCTGCTCACCGGGATCCTCGGCGCGATGCTGGCCGGAGCGGTCGCGGTGCCGGTGTCCACCATGGTCACCGGGCTCGACCTCGGCAAGATGCTCGCCGATTCGCGGGCACGGGTCCTGTGTGTGTCCGGCGAGTTCGCCGCGCAGGCGACGATCGCGCTCGGGCTGGCGCCGGAGGTCACCGACGTCGTGTTGGACAGGGCAAAGGCGGCCGAACTGCCGTCCGGGGTCCGCGCGCACCAGTGGAGCGATCTGTCCACAGTGGATGATGCCGGTTTCGTGCCGTCTCCCACCTGGGAGGACTCGCCCGCGCTCTGGCTGTACACCTCGGGGACGACGGGCAAGCCGAAGGGTGCGATGCACCGGCACGCGGGTATCCGCGCGGTCTGCGAGACGTATGCGCGCGGCGTGCTGGACATCGGGCCGAACGACCGGTTCCTTTCCGTCCCGAAGCTGTTCTTCGCCTACGGCCTGGGGAATTCGGCGTTCTTCCCGCTCGCGGCGGGCGGGACGGCGCTGCTCGAACCGGCGAGGCCGACCCCGGGGCTGATCGCCGCCAGGGTCCGCAGGGAGCGGCCGACGTTGTTCTTCGCCGTCCCGACCTTCTACGCCGCGCTGCTCGCCGGCGACATCCCCGACGACACGTTCTCCTCGGTGCGCCAAGCGGTTTCGGCGGGGGAACCGTTGCCCGCCGTGTTGTACGAACGATTCCGTGACCGGTTCGGCGTCGAGATCCTCGACGGGATCGGCTCGACGGAGGCGTTGCACATCTTCCTGTCCAACCGGCCGCGTCAGGTCCGCCCCGGCAGCACCGGGATTCCCGTGCCCGGCTACGAGATCGCGCTGCGTGACGAGCACGGGCGCCCCGTGCCGGACGGGGAGCCCGGCGAGCTGTTCGTCGCCGGACCGTCGATCGCGACCGGGTACTGGGCGCGGTACGAGACGACGAAGCAGGTCTTCCAGGGCGAATGGCTGCGGACGGGCGACAGTTTCGTGCGCGACGCCGACGGCAGCTACACCTGTCTCGGGCGGTTCAACGACATGCTGAAACCGGGCGGGATCTGGGTGTCGCCCGCCGAAGTCGAGGACAGGCTGCTGAAACATCCGGCGGTCGCCGAGGTCGCGGTCGTGGCCGCCTTCGACGCCGACGGCATCGAGAAACCGGTCGCGTGCGTCGTCGGCGTGCCGGGGCACCGGCTGGACGCGGACGAGCTGATCGAGTTCTGCCGGGCCGGGCTCGCGTCGTTCAAACGGCCGCGGAGCATCGTCGAGCTGGGCGAACTGCCCAAGACGGCGACCGGGAAGATCCGGCGCAACGTCATCCGGGAACTGGTGCGGGACATGGACGAGGTGCGGGCCTACCAGCCCGATCCCGCCTCACCTCTGCCCGGCTGACCCCCGCAATTCGGCACCTGCTTGCGGTACTTGCGCGTGCAACCATCGCAAGCAGGTGCCGAATTGCGGGGGTGTCAGGCGCCGTTGACGGTGCGCAGGGTTCGCATCGCCTCGGCCAGCGAGTGCGCGTCGTCGCCCAGCGGGGTCAGGACGATGCGCCGCAGGATTTCCGCGCACGCCTCCCGCGCCTTCTCCGCGACGTCGAGGCCGTGGTCGGTGAGGGCCGCGAAGGTGACGCGGCGATCGTCCGGGCTGGGCACGCGGCAGATCAGGTCCGCGGCCACCAGTCTGTCCGCGACCTTGGTGAACCCGCCGCTGGACAGCGCCGCCTCGACGGCCAGCCGCGTCATCGGCATCCGGTGCTCGGGTGACCGGACGAGCCGCAGCAGGATGTCGAACGACGCCGGCGCCAGGCCGAACCGTTCGGCGATCTCGCCCATCAGCTTGTTCTGCGTGGCCAGGTAACCCTCGATCACCAGGCCCCACCACGTGACCACTTCGTCGTCGTTCGGTTCCTCCGATTTCGCCATTGTCACGCGAGCGAGGGTACACCAAGAAGTCTTTCTGGAATATATCTGGCGCGCGAGAGGTTATCGGGCTAGCTTGATTTCATCGGCTACCGGAGGAAGGGGCCACCATGTCGATCAAGACCTCGGGCCTGCACCACGTCACCGCCATCGGTGGCGATCCCCAGCGCAACGTGGATTTCTACACCCGGGCCCTCGGCCTGCGGCTGGTGAAGACCACGGTCAACTTCGATGACCCCGGCACCTTCCACCTTTACTACGGCGACGGCGCGGGCAAGCCCGGCTCGCTGATGACGTTCTTCCCGTGGAGGGACGCGCCGAAGGGCCGTCACGGCACGGGCCAGGCGACCACGACGTCGTTCTCCGTGCCGGAGGCGTCGCTCGGCTGGTGGAAGCGGCACCTCGCCGAAAGCCGTGTCGAGACCAGCCAGATCCGCAACTCCGACGGCGAGGAGATGCTCACCTTCGCCGACCCGGACGGCCTGAAGCTCGCGCTCGTCGCGCATCCGCAGGGCGACCCGCGTGACCCGTGGGACACGAAGCTCGTGCCCGCCGAACACGCGATCCGCGGCCTGCACTCCGTCACGCTCTCGGTGTCCAAAGAGGACGCGACCGCCGGGATGCTGACCGACGGGCTCGGCCTGACCTTCGAACACCAGGAGGGCAACCGCCTGCGGTTCTCCGCCGGTGAAGGCGGCCCCGGCGCGCTCGTCGACGTCCTCGTCACGCCGGACGCCCCGCGCGGGCTGGTGGCGGCGGGCACCGTGCACCACGTCGCCTGGCGCGCGCCGGACGAGCGGACCCAGGCGGCCTGGCGCGACGAGCTGATCGACGACGGCGTGAACGTCACGTCCATTTTGGACCGTCAGTACTTCCGCTCGATCTACTTCCGCGAGCCGGGCGGCACCCTGCTCGAGGTCGCGACCGACGAACCCGGTTTCGCGATCGACGAGCCGCTGCTCGAACTCGGCCGCGCGCTGAAACTGCCGCCGTGGCTGGAGCCCGAGCGCGAAGACATCGAGGCGATGCTCCCGAAGCTCGACCTCCCGAGCGAGAACAACCCGCGATGACGGACCTGGCGCACAAGTACGTCGAAGGGTCGCCCGACGAGCCGGTGCTGCTGCTCCTGCACGGCACCGGCGGCGGGCCGGACGACCTCGTGCCGATCGCCCGGCAGCTGAGCCCGACGTCGGCGCTGCTCGCGCCGGCCGGGCCGGTGTCGGAACACGGCGCGGCCCGGTGGTTCCGCAGGCTGGCAGAGGGCGTTTTCGACCACGAGGACGTCGTCTTCCGCGCGAACCAGCTGGCCGGCTTCGTGCTCTCCTCGCGCGAGGAATACGGCCTCGGCGATCGGCGGCTGGTCGCGATCGGGTTCTCCAACGGCGCCAACATCGCCGCCGCGGTGACCCTGCTCCGGCCGGACGCCGTCGGGGAGGCCGCGCTGTTCGCGGCGATGTCTCCGCTTCCTTCGCCGCCACGTCACGATCTGTCCGGCACGCGGGTGTTCCTGTCGAACGGCGAGCACGATCCGATGGCGCCGCCTGCCTCGGCGGACGCGCTGGTCCGCGACCTGCGCGAGCGCTCCGCGGACGTCGTCGCCCACCGGCATCCCGGCGGGCACCAGATCACCGGCAACGGTTTGGTAGCGGCCGCGGGGTGGCTCAACGGGGGGCGAGGAGAGCAAAGCACGGGTACGTAACATCGTCGGATGACTAACGGGGACCTCGTCCGCGCCCAGGCCCTGCTCGAGAGGGTGCTCCTCGCGGACGGGCACAACGATCTGCCATGGGAGCTGCGGGTCACGACCGGGCCGGATCCGGTCGCGGCCGTGGCGGGCACGGATCTCACGGTCCGCCAGCCGCATCTGCACACCGACTTCCCGAAGCTCGCCGAAGGCAGGCTCGGAATGCAGTTCTGGTCCGTCTACGTGCCTTGCCAGTTCGAGGGGCACAGCGCGGTGACGGCGGTGCTCGAACAGATCGAGATCGTGCACCAGATGGCCGAGCGGTACCCCGATCGCCTCGCCCTCGTGGACACCGCGGACCAGGCCGAAGCCGCCTTCCGCGACGGCAAGATCGCGTCGCTGCTGGGCGCCGAGGGCGGCCACAGCATCGCGGAATCCCTTGGCGTGCTGAGGATTCTGCGCCGCCTCGGCGTCCGCTACATGACGCTGACGCACAACTACAACACCACCTGGGCCGATTCCGGCACCGACGAACCGGCACACGGCGGGCTCACCGAGTTCGGTCGTGACGTGGTCCGCGAGATGAACAAGATCGGCATGCTGGTCGACCTGTCGCACGTCGCGCCGAGCACGATGCGCGCCGCGCTGGAGGTCAGTTCCGCGCCGGTGATCTTCAGCCACTCCTCGTGCCTCGCGGTCAACGACCATCCCCGCAACATCCCCGACGACGTCCTGGAAACCCTGGCCGCCAAGGACGGCGTCGCGATGGTGACGTTCGTGCCGGGCTTCATCTCGCCGAAGGTCGCCGAGTGGGACGACCAGCTGCGCCAGGACATGGAAGCCGCGGGCAAGGACTACCGGAACATCGACCAGCGCACGAAGTTCACCGCGGAGCGAGGCGGGCCCGAGAAGCCGAAGGCGGGCATCGACGACGTCGTCGCGCACATCGAGCACGCGCGCGAAGTGGCCGGAGTCGACCACATCGGACTCGGCGGCGACTACGACGGAGTCGCGACGCTGCCCGAAGGCCTCGAAGACGTTTCGAAGTACCCGGTGCTGTTCGCCGCGCTGCTGGAACGCGGCTGGAGCGAAGAGGACTGCGCGAAACTGGCCGGGAAGAACACCTTGCGCGTGCTGCGCGCGGCGGACGAGGTCACCCGTTCGGACGCTTGAGAGCGCGATCAAGCCCGGTTCGGCGGACACTGTCCGCATGACGCAGCCGCAGGAGGGTGCCGCCGAGGTTCCGGTCAACCCGTCCGACACCGCGGGCGGCGGACGCCACAGCGGTAAGTTCGACGCCGCCCCGAAACTCAAACGGACCAGGGTCAGCGGTACCTGGATCGCCGTCATCGTGGCGTTGATCGTGCTGGTGTTCCTGCTCGTGTTCATCCTGCAGAACCAGGACACGGCCACCGTGCACTTCCTCGGCATGTCCGGCAGCATGCCGCTGGCGGTCGCGATGCTGTTCTCCGTGATCGCCGGCGGCGTGCTGGTCGCGCTCGTCGGCGGCGCCCGGATCCTGCAATTGCGCAAGCAGGCCAAGAAGTCCCGGCATCAGCTGCGCTGAGTGCCTGGTGGGTTCACGCGTTTCGTCGCTTTTGAGCTACGTCTTGAGCTCCGCCGACCGGCGCTGAGGGGCGCCGCGCCGGAAGTCGCTCGGGTTGACGCCGCGCACGCGTTTGAACGCCGCGCTGAACCCGAACGGATCGGAGTAGCCCACGGTGCGGGCGATGTCGGAGATGGTCGCGGATCCCGGACCGGCCAGCAGGTCCGCCGCGAGCGTCATCCGCCAGCGGGTGAGGTAGGTCAGGGGCGGTTCGCCGACCAGGTCGGCGAACCGTTTCGCCAGTGTCGACCGCGAGACCCCGGTCCGCCCGGCCAGCGCGCCGACCGTCCACGGCGCGGCCGGTTCCGCGTGCAGCAGCCGTAACGCGTCGCCGACCACGGGATCCCGCTGCGCGGCCCACCAAGCCGGGGGCCGTCCGCCTGGCCGGTCGAACCATTCGCGCAGTGAGCAGACCAGCAACCAGTCCAGCAGCCGGTCGAGGACCACCTGCTGACCCGGCGCGTCGATGGCGACCTCGGCGGCGAGATGTTCCAGCACGGGGTCGCCCGCGCCCCCGGAGTCCACCCGCAGCACGACGGGCAGCGCGTCGAGCAGCGGGCGGCCGATCTCGCCGCGCACCGGATACGCGCCGACGATCAGGGACGTCTCCCCGCCGGGATCGTCGACCCAGCCGAGACGGTGCCGCGTCCCGCCCTGCTCGGGCGTCGCGCAGTGCTCGCCGCACGCGATCGGCTCGGCCGAGGTGCCGACCTCGTCGACGAAGGTGAAGGTCGAAGGGCCACGCACGATGGCCGACTCGCCCGCGCGCAGCGGCTCGGGCGGACCGTCCTCCGGCACGATCCAGCCCGCCCCGGTGAGTACGGCGCACAGGGTGAGCGGCGCGCCGTCCACGAAGTGCAGCGACCAGGGCGGGGACAGGGTCGAACTGCCGAACAACGAACCGTGGGACCGCACGCCGCGGATCAGGTCACTGAAGACGTCCACCCCGGCGAGGTTAGACGAATACACAGGCGATCCGGCCTTTCACCTATGGGCACGTCCAAGTCCGCCGGGTTGAATCGAGGCCATGCTGACCACTGACGACCTCGAATTCCTTCGCCGCCCCCTGCACGGGTTCCTGACCGTGGCGGGCGGCCCGGTCCGGCCGGTGTGGTTCGAGGCCACCGGCGAAGGCGCGATCCAGCTGTTCACCCCGCGTGACTCGCCCAAGGTCCGGCGGCTGGACGACGATTCCCGCGCCTCGATCATCGTGGCCGCGCCGGTGGGCGAACGCGAACGCTGGGTGTCGGTCGCCGGCCGCGTCACGGTGGAGCCCGGCGGGGCGCACGAACTGGCCGCCCGCCTCGCCGAGCGCTACTGGGACCTCGAAGACCCGGCCCACTCCGGCGAACTCGCCGGGATCCAGAGCCTGGATCTCGTCCGGCTCGTCATCCGGCCGGAGAAGGTGAGCCGTTACCTGATGTGATGATCGACGTCATCCCGAGCAGGATGGCGCAAACGTTTTCGTCGCCCTTGGCGGTGACCCGGTCGCGGTCCGCCGGGTTCCGGGTGCAGAGTCGCCAGAAGGTGTCCGCGTCCGTCGTCACCGAGGCCAGCGGCGAGCGCGACGTCGGCGCGACGCGGTCGAGCGCCCAGCCGTCGGCGGTCCGCTCGGCCGTCCACTTCCCGCCGCCCTGACCGGTCACGGTGTAGCCGACCTGCCTGCCGGCGCGTGCGTCGACGTCACGCAGCGTGTGCGGCAGCGCCCGCATGAAGGTGTCGACCACCGGCCCGCGGAACTCCGAATCGTCGAGCGTCCGCGCGCCAACGGCCTCGCGGATCTGCTGCTGGTGCACCCAGAACTCGGTGTACTCCCGTGCGACGTCGAGCCAGACCGGCGCCGGTTCGCCCCCGGCCCAGCTCACCGGCTCGCCGACGGCTTCGAGGTCGGCGCGGCCCCACATCTCGGCGATCTGAGAAGTGCTGTCCACCAGCATCGCGAACAGCACTTCGGGGGACAGCCGACGGCACGCGACGACCCATTCGTCGTTGATCCGGTCGATGAAGTCCTCGAACCGTTCGCCCTCGCGCGGCGCCGTCGCCCGGTAGTCGTCGCGGTCGCGGGACAGCCTGCCGAGTTTGTCGCCAAGGATGTGGGCGGCGAGATCGTGCACCGTCCAGCCCGTGCACACCGTCGGCGCGGCCCACTGCGCCGCGTCCAGACCGGTGAGCACGTCGAGCAGAGCCTGCTCCTCCCGCGCGAACAGCGGGAGGACGTCGATCGGCGGACCCCAGCGCGTGAAGCTCATGCTCTCCATCCAAACACCCACGTCGATCACAATTTCGGCCATTCGGCCTACTCGCAGGTAGCATCAGCGCGAACGTGAGGGGAGTGCCCGTGAGCAACGAACGACCCGCCGGTGACGACCTGGCCGCTTTCGCCAAACGCGCGGGGCAGCTGGCGGGCTGGGCCGCCCGCACGGGCTTCGAGTTCACTCGCAAACTCCCCGGCGTCGAAATCGCGGAGCAGGTGATCAAACAGGGCGAGCGGCAGCTGCTTTCGGAGCTGCGCCGCCGTCTCGACGAGGTCGACGACCCGTACCACGCCGCGCTCACCGCCGCGTCCGCGATGAACCGGCCCGCCGCCGACGGTGCGCGCCCGGTCGAAGCGACCATCACCCTCGTGCACAGCCGCGCCCAGCTCGAACCGCTCCGCGCGGCGATGGCGGAACTGCTCAACCACTCCATCGGCTTCGGCCGCGAGCGGGCCCGCGAGTACCTCTACGCGATCATCCTGCGGCAGCTCACGCCGGACGAGGCCCGCATCCTTTCCGCGCTTTCCGACGGCTCGCCGTTCCCCGCCGTCGACGTCGCCGAGCGGACCAACCTCGGGGGTGCCGGGCGGTTCGTGCTGCGCAACGCCTCCACCGTCGGCAAGGCCGCCGGGGTGTCGCTGCCCGACCAGGTGCCCGGCTACCTCACCAGGCTGATCGGGCTCGGCCTCGTCGAGCTGGACGAAGAGGTGCCCGCGCTCGAGACGCAGTACGAGATCCTGCTGACCGACGAGACCGTCCGCGAGGCGGAGAAGTCGGTGAAACGGGTCAAGTTCGTCAAACGCACGGTCCATATCTCCCGGCTCGGCGCCCAGTTCTGGCAGGCCTGCGACCCGAGCGCCGGCTGACCTCGGCATGGGTGCGTTCCTCGACGGGATCCTCGCCGACTTCGGACGGCACTGGCCGCTCTACGTCTCCATCCCGATCGTCGCCGCCCTGATCGGCTACACCACCAAACTCGTCGCGATCCGGATGATGTTCCAGCCGGTCGAGTTCGTCGGGATCAAGCCTTTCCTCGGCTGGCAGGGCATCGTGCCCAAACGCGCCGCGCGGATGGCGAGCATCGCCTGCGACACGATGACCGAGCAGCTGATCAAACCGGCGGAGGTCGTCGCCAGGCTCGATCCGCAGAGAATCGCCAAGGAGATCGAAAAACCGCTCCAGGCGGCCGTCGAGGACATCGTGCGCGACGTCGCGGCCCACTACCAGCCGGGGCTCTGGGAATCGCTGCCGGTGAGCGTGCAGCGGCTGGTGATCCAGCGCGTCCAGGCCGAGTCGCCGCGTATGGTCGCGGCCGTGCTGGAGCTGATCAAGTCCGATGTGGACAGTGTGTTCGACCTCAAGGGCATGGTGGTCACCGCACTGGTCAAGGACAAACGGCTGCTGAACCGGATCTTCCAGGAGGCGGGCGACAAGGAGTTCAAGTTCATCGCCCGCTCCGGCATCTTCTTCGGCGGCCTGATCGGCGTGATCCAGATGATCGCGTGGATCCTGTTCAAATTCCCGCTGATCATGCCGCTGTTCGGGCTCTTCACCGGCTGGTTCACCGACTGGCTGGCGCTGCGGATGATCTTCTATCCGATCGAGGAACGCCGGTACTTCGGCGTGCGCTGGCAGGGCCTGTTCCTGAAGCGGCGCGGCGAGGTCGCCGAGGCGTACGGCGCGCTGATCGCGAAGGAGATCATCACCCCGCACAACGTGATCGAGGCGGTGCTGCACGGCCCGCTTTCGGACCGGGTGCTCGGCCTGATCCAGCGCCAGCTCGACGAACAGCTCGGCCGCCGCGTCGGCGTGGGGAAACCGCTGGTGGTGTTCGCCGTCGGCAGCAGGCGGTATCAGGACATGAAGCTGAACATCGCCGAGAAGATCATGGACAAGCTGCCGGACACCATGCGGTACATCGAGGACTACGCGAACGAAGCGATGGACATCCGGAACGTGCTGGTGACCAAGATGAAGGAGCTGTCGCCGCGCGAGTTCGAAGGCCTGCTGCGGCCCGCCTTCCAGCAGGACGAATGGATCCTGATCGCGACCGGCGCCGCCCTCGGCTTCGCCGTCGGTGAGGCGCAGGTCCTCCTTCTGGAGCACTTCGCCGCCTGACCCCCACGTCTGACGCCCCCCCCCGCAATTCGTCACCTACTTGCGAGATTTCGCGTTCGGGGCCATCGCAAGTAGGTGACGAAACGCGAGGGCCCTTCACGACATCCCCACGGACCGGGGCCTGGCATCAACAGCAGCCGGAACCCACATAGGTACCTAAGACACCCTTGGCTCACCCAAAACACTCACGACCCCCTGGCGTCCCGGACCGAACGCGGGAGGGCACGTATCCAGGCGCAGCGACCGCGCACCTGATTGCGGGGGCGTGAAACCGCCCTTACGGGCGAACGAATTCCGGCACTAACGGTGGTACACCGGTTCGCCCGTCCGGTCTAAGGTGCTCGGTGCACAAAGCCTTGGGGAGGGCGCACATGGCCGACGCGGGGAGTCCGTGGCCGCAGGAGATCCGGCTGGCGATGACCATGGTGGGCGGGGCGAGCCTCGCGGTCTGGATGGGCGGGGTCGCCACCGAGACCTCACATCTGCTCCAGGCGTCGAGAACGGCGGAAGCCGAAGGGCCGTACCGCGCACTGCTCGATCTGCTCAACGCCACCGTCTCGCTCGACGTGCTCACCGGCACGAGCGCGGGCGGCATCAACGCGGCGTGTCTCGGGCTGGCCGAGGCGTTCCGGTCGAGCCCGCAGGTGCTGCGTGACACGTGGATCAGCACGGGCTCGCTCGACAACCTGATCCGCGATCCCGGCGAGAAGGAACCGCGTTCGCTGCTCGACGGCGACAAGGTGCTGCTCGGTGACTTGAAGGACGCGCTGCACCGGATCACCGACAAGGCGACGGTGAAACCCGACTGCCCGGACATCACCGTCCTGCTCACCGGCACGATGATCGACGGCGAGACGACCAGGTTCGACGACGCGCTCGGCAACCTGGTGCGGGACACCGAACACCGTCTCCTGTTCCGCTTTGACGGTCCTTTGTGGACGGATGACGTGGTCGGCCCGCTCGCGCTCGCGGCCCGGTCCACCGCGTCGTTCCCCGGCGCCTTCGAACTTTCCAGGATGCCGATCGGCGAGAAGACCGGCCCGTTGCATCCGGACATGACCAGGTACACCGACGTCACGCGGTCGCATTGGCTGACCGACGGCGGGGTGCTGCTGAACAAGCCGTTGCGCCCGGCCCTGCGGGAGATCTTCGAACGGCAGTCGCATTCGGACGTCCGGCGGTTGCTGCTGTACGTGGTGCCGACGGCGGAACGCGAGGCCGAGCGGGTCCCGGTCGATCCGGAGCGGCCGCCGTTGCTGGGCAGCGCGATGAGCAAGGTCGTCGGCACCGTGCTGAGCCAGACGATCAGCGCCGAACTCGAGGATCTGACGCGGCACAACGACGCCGTCGTCCGTACCAGGGGAACCCGGGTCTCCCTTGCCGCGATGGGGGTTCGCGGCGGTCCGGAGACGCTGGTCGACCAGCGGCTGATGAACGACTACCGCGATCGGCGGGTGCAGGAGGACGCCACCGCGCTGGTCCGCGACGCGACCCGCGGGCTCTCACTGTCCGATGTGGAGGATCAGGGCCGTCAGTGGGCGTCCGGGACGGCGGCGCAGCTGCGCGCGGCCGCGGCGGCCGGGCTGCGCGACGGCCTGCCTGCCGAGCCACCGAAGGACACCTGCGAACTCGACGATCTGATCGCCTTCCGCACCACCGCGCTCGACGATTCGGTGGCCACCGGACTGCAACTGGTGAACGCGGGTTTCCGGCTCGATCCGTCACCCGAGCAGGCGGTCCAGCTCAACCGTTGCCGCGTGCTGCTGCACGAGGCGCGGCACAAGGCCGCGCGGGGGAAACGGCTCACGGGCTGGGTCGCCGAACAGGATCCACCGGCGGCAGACGCCACGCTGGCGGCCTGGATCGAGGGGCTGGCCAAGGAATGGGCCGCGCTCGGCCGCGCGGACACGCTGAAGGAGGCGTGGCCGCTCGTGGTCGCCGCGCTCCGGCAGGCGACGCCGATCCTTTTGCCGTTGGCGCAGGCGAAACCCGACACCGAAGCCGCCGACACGGTCAGCACGCTGCTGGCGTGGACGGGGCTCACCACGGACGAAACGAGCGCCAGCGACGCGATCGTCACCTCGCGGCTGGTGCGCCTGCACATCGCGACCAGGGGACTGCTCGCGCAGCCGCCGTCGGTCGACCAGCGGGTGGATCTCGTCCAGGTGAGCGCGGATTCACGGACTCTGCTGGACATGAAGCGACGCCGTTCGTGGGACAAGCTCACCGGTATGCAGGCCGACTACTTCGGCGCTTTCTACAAGGCTTCCTGGCGTGCGAACGACTGGATGTGGGGCCGGGTCGACGGCGCGGGCTGGCTGGTCCAGTGCCTGCTCGACCCGAAGCGCCTGCGGCTGCTGCGTGACGTCGTCGGACGGGAGGCGTTCCGGACGCAGGTGCGGGACACCTTCGAGAAGATCGGCTGGCGGCAACCGGGGACCGAAGACGGGCTGTCGCAAGAGGAAGCAGACGCCCTGCGCGGGCAATTGGCCGAGGAGCTGGCTTTCCTCGGTCTCGACGGTGAGCTCGCCGACGTGGAAGCCGAAGCCGCCCTGCCGATCAGCATGCCGGTGACGGCGATGGTGCTCGCCAGGGTCCGGCAGCTGGAGATCGCGCGCGAGGAGCTGCCCTGCGTCGGACTCCACTGTGGACACGATGTGAAGACGGCCAAGGGGAACGGGAAACCGTCGGAACGGTTCCGGCGCCTGATCGAGAACGAGCCGGAAACCGACGAGCAGACCCAGCGCGCGTTCCAGGCGTGCCAGGTCTCCGGCGAACGGTTCGAACACGAACGCGGGACGATGCTGCTGACGAAGACCCTGGTCAAGGCCGGTGCCGCCGGGCTCAACGCGGCCGCGGGGGCGACACGGGTGCCGAAGTCGGTCCAGCCCGCCGCGACCTTCGCCAAGGCCGCCGGCCGCAGCGCGTGGTGGATCACGCGCGGGGCGGCCACCCTGCCGTCACCGTGGAACGTGCTCGCCGCGATGATCACCGTGCTGGCCGGGTTCGTCATCGGCGGGCAGGGCGGCCCCGTCCTGCAGTGGGTCGGCGTGCCGGTTGCCGCGGGCGCCATCGTGTTCCTGGTGGTCAGCCTGATGACGTTGCGCAAGACGTGGCGGATGGTGCTCACGGTGCTCGGCGTGCTGGTGGGGGCCGCGCTGCTGTTCGCCGCGTTCCTGCCACCCGTCCGCGAGCCGCTGTTCGGCTGGCTCGGCGACGTCGTCGCGGGCTGGCGGCGCGGCGAGGCGCCGGTCTGGTGGCTGGTCGTCTGCCTGCTGCTCGTCCTGCCCGCCGTCTGGACGCCGATCGGTTCCGTCTTCCGGGGGCGTGCACGCCGCAAATAGCCCTCTTCTTGCGGCAACAGGGGCCCGAATCGCGCCCTGACCCTGCGACGAAGTGGTAACGGTTGGTATCGTCACATGCAGTGAGACCGCACCGTGGCGGCCTTACCCACAAGTGCTGCGCTTCAAACGTTACCGTTACCTTTGTCACGTGTGTTTCAGGGTTGTTGCAGGTAGCCGCGTTGCCGCCGCCCCGCTGATCTGACCGCGCCTGAATCCTCCGGTACGTTTCTTGGACATGTCCGGAAAGCACTTGATCGAAAACCCGACCAAGGCGGACGGTGCCGCGCTCTGGAGAATCGCCCGCGATTCGAAGAAGCTCGATCTCAACACGCCTTACGCCTATTTGCTGTGGTGCCACGATTTCGCCGACACCTCGGTCGTCGCGAGAGTCGACGGTACCCCGGTCGGCTTCGTGATCGGGTATCGCAAGCAGGACACCGGCTTCGTGTGGCAGGTCGCGGTCGACGCGTCCCAGCGAGGAAAAGGCCTGGCCGGAGCCCTGCTCGACGAGCTGTTCAGCCGTCTGGCCGCCCAGGGCGTGCGGTACCTCGAAACGACGATCACCCCGGACAACGAGGCTTCGATCCGGTTGTTCGCCTCGTTCGCCAAGCGGTGGGATGCCACCGTGGAACGCCAGGAGCTGTTCTCCGCGGCGGATTTCCCGGCCGAGGAAGGAACGCATGAGCAGGAGGACCTGTACCGAATCGGTCCGCTCAGCAGTCAATAGAACGTAAATCCGGGGATCTCAGGGAGAAAGAAATCGTGATGAGCATTTTCGAGGAGCTCGAATCCGAAGTTCGCAGTTACAGCCGCGGTTGGCCCGTGGTGTTCGACAGGGCGCAGGGGAGCTACCTGTACGACGAGGACGGCAAGGCCTATCTCGACTTCTTCGCCGGCGCCGGCGCGCTCAACTACGGGCACAACAACCCCGCGCTGAAGCGGGCGCTGATCGACTACATCGCCCGTGACGGCGTGACGCACGCGCTCGACATGTTCACCGTGGCCAAGCGGGACTTCCTCCAGACGTTCAAGGAGAAGATCCTTCAGCCGCGCGAGCTCGACTACAAGGTCGTCTTCCCCGGCCCCGGTGGCGCGAACGCCGTCGAGGCCGCGCTGAAGCTCGCCCGCAAGGTGACCGGCAAGGAATCGGTCATCAACTTCACCAACGCCTTCCACGGGATGACGCTGGGCGCCCTCTCGGTGACCGGTAACTCGATGAAGCGCGGCGGCGCGGGTGTCCCGCTGGTGCACGCCACCCCGATGCCGTACGACAACTACTTCGACGGCTCCATCCCGGACTTCCTCTACTTCGAGAAGCTGCTCGAAGACTCCGGCAGCGGCCTGAACGAGCCCGCCGCCGTGATCGTCGAGGGCGTGCAGGGCGAGGGCGGCATCAACGCCGCGCGCGTCGAATGGCTCAAGGCGCTCGACGAACTGTGCAAGAAGCACGGCATCCTGCTGATCCTCGACGACGTCCAGATGGGCTGCGGCCGCACCGGCCCGTTCTTCAGCTTCGAGGACGCGGGCATCAAACCCGACATCGTCTGCCTCTCGAAGTCCATCGGCGGCTACGGCATCCCGATGGCGCTGACGCTGATCCGCCCGGACCTCGACGTCTGGGAGCCGGGTGAGCACAACGGCACCTTCCGCGGCATCAGCCCGGCGTTCGTCACCGCGACCGAGGCGATGCGCGTCTACTGGAGCGACGACGAGCTGGAGAAGTCGACCAAGGCCAAGGGCGAGCGCGTCGCCGCCGCCTTCCAGGGCATCGTCGAGGCGTACCCGGACGCGAACCTGTTCGCGAAGGGCCGCGGCCTCGCCCGGGGCATCGAGTTCGCCAACGGCGACCTCGCGGGCAAGGTCTGCGCCGCCGCGTTCGAGCGCGGGCTGCTGATGGAGACCTCCGGCCCCGACGGCGAGGTCATGAAGGTCCTCCCGCCGCTCACCCTGACGGACGACGAGCTCACGAAGGGCCTCGCGATCATCGACGAGGCCGTCTCCGCCGTCCTCACCTGACCCGACCTGACCGCCCACAACCAGGAACGAGAAGGAGTTTTCCGTTGCTTGTCAGAACACTCGACGAGGTCACCGACACCGACGCCGACATCAAGACCCCGAACTGGCGCAGCAAGCGCATCGTGCTGGCCAAGGAGGGCGTCGGCTTCTCGGTGCACGAGACCACGCTGTACGCCGGGACGGTCAACGACTTCTGGTACGCGAACCACATCGAAGCGGTGTTCATCACCTCCGGTGAAGGCGAGCTGGAGAACACCGCGACCGGCGAGGTCTTCCAGCTGAAGCCGGGCACGTTGTACCTGCTCAACGACCACGACAAGCACCAGGTCCGGCCCAAGACCGAGATCAAGTGCGTCTGCGTGTTCAACCCGCCCATCACCGGCCGCGAGGTCCACGACGAAAACGGCGTGTACCCGCTCGTCACCGAACCCTAGAAATCGCTCGAGGAGGCGACTGCATTGACGCTGACCGACACCCGAGTCGACGACAGTTACCCGACCCGCATCACGGGTAAGCCCGAACATCTGCCCAGGACGCACCCCACCGTCTGGGGCGGCGAGGCCGACGGTCCCCTGGACGCGGCCACTCTCGCCAACCACGAAACGCGTGGTTACACCGTCGTCGACCAGTTGCTGTCGCCTGGCGAGGTCCAGACGTACTGGCAGGAACTCGTCCGGATGTCCTCCGGCGACCACAGCGGCGACGAGCGCGTCATCACCGAGGCCAAGACCGGTGAGGTCCGCTCCATCTTCGACGTCCACGAGACCAGCGAGCTGATCGCGGAACTCGTCCGCGACCCGCGCGTCCTCGACCGGGCCCGGCAGATCCTCGGCTCCGAGGTCTACATCCATCAGAGCCGCGTGAACTACATGCCCGGCTTCAAGGGCACCGGGTTCTACTGGCACTCGGACTTCGAGACCTGGCACGCCGAAGACGGCATGCCCGCGCCGCGCGCGGTCAGCTGCTCCATCGCGCTCACCGACAACTACCCGTTCAACGGCGGGCTGATGGTGATGCCGGGTTCGCAGCGGAGCTTCGTGCAGTGCGCCGGGGAAACCCCGGAGGACAACTACAAGAGTTCGCTGAAAGAGCAGCGGGTCGGTGTGCCTCGCGAAGAGGACATCACCACACTCGCCGCCGAATACGGGATCGACCAATTCACCGGACAGGCCGGTTCGGCGCTCTGGTTCGATTCGAACGTGATGCACGGTTCGTCGAACAACATCACGCCGTACCCGCGGTCGAACATCTTCCTCGTGTTCAACAGCGTCGAAAACGCGCTGCGGGAGCCGTTCGCCGCGATCGAACCGCGTCCGGCGTTCATCGCCGGCCGCGACTCGACTCCGCTGTCGCGCTGACGAAACCGCAGGTGGCGAAGGCCATGACGGGGCGCCTGTAGCCGTCGGTGTGCGCCCTGTTACGTTGTCGCCACGTGAGCGGGCCAGTGGGCTCGCTCACGTAGGTGTTGTCGACGGCCGAACGGGTTCTTCGCTCGGGGTGAGCCCACCCGGACGGACGTGGACGCCGATGTCCGGTGTGGGTCGCGCCCCCAGGCGGCCCAAATCGGACATCCCCCGGCTCCGTGCCATCAGATCGGGACTGATGGCACGGAGCCTTTTCATTTCCTCGGCGGTCTCCCCTCACGCGACGCGCCCAATGTGGCATTGGGGACGCTCAACGTCCCCAATGCCACATTGGGCGCGTTTGTCCGTATCGGTGACCTGGAGCGTCGCACGAGGCTTTTCTGGTTGGCGGCGTCTTCGCGCGGTAGGTTGGCTACTCCGGTAAGGGGAGAGATCGGAGGAGGGGGGCTTGTCATGGGCGAAAGCGGTTCCCCTGCCCGTTTCCAGCTCCTCGGTCCCGTACGGCTTCTCGACGGCGATCGCCCGGTCCCCGTCGGCGGTCCCGGCGTCCGCGGTCTGCTCGCGTTGCTGGCGCTGAAGGTCAACAAGGTGGTCGCGCTCGACGAGATCATCGACGCGCTCTGGGGTCACGATCCGCCCGCCACGGCCCGCACGATCGTCCACGGCAACGTCTCGCATCTGCGGCGCGTGCTCCGCGACATCCAGGGCGACCATCCGCGCGGCGCCCGGATCCTCACCGCCCCGCCCGGCTACCAGCTCACCGTCGAACCAGGCCGGATCGACGTCCACCGTGCCCGGTCGCTGCTGGAGCGGGCTTCTGCCGAAGATCCGGAGAAGGCGTCCGAACTGCTCGCCGAGGCCCTCGCGCTGTGGCAGGGGCCGACACTGGCCGGGGTTCCGGGTTCGGTCCGCGCCCCCGAACTGGAGGATCTGCGGCTCGCCGTCCACGGGGCCAGGGTCGACGCGGATCTCGAACTCGGCAGGCACGCGGAACTGATCGTCGAGCTCAGCCCGCTGGTCCGCGCGAACCCGCTCGCCGAACGCACGGCCGGTCAGCTGATGCGCGCGCTCTACCACGCCGGGCGCCGCGGCGACGCGCTCGAGCTCTACCGCACGGTGTCCCGGGCGACCTTGCGCACCCTCGGCGTCGAACCCGGCGCGGATCTGCGCTGGCTGCACGAACGTGTCCTCAACGACGACCTGCCGGTCAAGGTCGTCGCGGAACCGAAGGCCGAGTCGGCGCCCGTCCAGCAGCTGCCGCCCGCCGTGCCGAACCTCGCCGGGCGCGAGGCCGATCTGGCCTGGCTCGACGAGCTCGCCGAGCGGGCAGAAGCGGGCGAGACGGCGGTCGGCGTGGTCACCGGGACCGCCGGCATCGGCAAGAGCAGCCTGGTGGTGTGGTGGGCGCATCGCGCCGCCCGGCGCTTCCCCGACGGCATCCTCTTCGCCTCGCTGCGGGGTTTCGATCCGCATCATCCGCCGCTGGAACCCGCCGATCTGCTCATCCAGTTCCTGCTCGGGCTGGGTGTCCCCGCCGAGGGGGTGCCCGAGCAGGTCCACGAACGCATCGCGCTCTACCGGTCGATGATCGCGGGCCGCCGAATGCTGGTGATCCTCGACAACGCCCGCACCGCCGAGCAGGTCCGGCCGCTGCTGCCGCCCGGTTCGCGGTCGATGACGCTGGTGACCAGCCGTTCCCGGCTCGACGGGCTCGCCGTGTCCAACGCCGCGAAACTGCGCGTGCTCGGCACGCTCGCGCCCGGTGACGCCGTCCGGCTGATCGAGGAGCTCGCCGGTCCCGCCGGATTCGACCTCAACCACGCGCTCGCCCGGCTCTGCGGCTATCTCCCGCTCGCGCTGCGGATCGCGGGAGCCCGGCTCGCCGCCAGCGCGCAGTGGTCCGCGCAGGATCTGGTCGACGAACTCGGCAACGAACGCACCAGGCTGGCCGCCCTCGACGTCGACGGCCCGGACGACGGCGTCCGCGCGGCGTTCGACGTTTCGTTCCGGGGGCTGCCGCCCGAGGTCGCGAACACGTTCCTGCGGCTCGGCGTCGTCCAATGCGTTTCGGCCGGTTCGCATCTGACGGCCGCGATCGGTGGGATCACCGTCGCCGAGGCGCGACGGCATCTGCGGGTGCTCGCCGCGCACAACCTGCTCGCCGAAACCGGCCGCGACTCCTTCGTCCCGCACGACCTCGTCCGCCTGTTCCTGCGCGAACTGGCGGAGAACGAACTCGACGAGGCCGACCGGGAAGACGTCCTGACGCGATCGGTGCGGTTCTATCAAGCCGTCGCCGACCGGGCCCGGCGCAAGATGCTGCGGATCGTCGATCCGCTGGACTTCACCGGCGCGCTGACCGACGCGCAGACGCCGCCGATCACCTCCTTCACCGACGCGCAGGACTGGTTCACCGCGGAATGGGAGAACCTCCTGGAGGTCCTCGAAGCCGCCCGTGCCGGCGGCCGCCACGACGACGTCTGGCGGCTGGCAAGGGTCGCGCACACCTATCGCGCGGTGTATCCGCTGCTGGACGAGTGGCGGCGGCTGATCGAGATCGGGCTGGAGGCCGCCGAGCGGTCCCGTGACGTCCTCGGCCAGTGCTGGATGCTGATCTCACGCTGCGCCATCGCGCTCACTTTCGAACTGCCGCAAGGGTGTCTCGCCGACGCCGAACGCGCGCTGGAACTCGCGACCGCGATCGGCGACGACCGGTTGACGGTCTCCGCGAACATCCACCTCGGTTCCGCGCTGACCTTGCTGGGACGGTACGACGAGGCGATCAGGACGTTGCGGCAGGCGGTCGAGGAGACCGACCGGACCGGCGATCTCGAACTGCGCGGGCAGGCGCTCAACAACTGCGCCGAGGCGGAAAAACGAGCGGGGCGATTCATCGAGGCGATCGGGCATCAGGTCGCCTCGCTGGAGATCGACCGGACCCTCGGCGACGAAAGCTACGTCGTCGTCTCGCTGAACAACCTCGCCGAATTGAGCATGCGGATCGGCGAACTCGCCGCCGCCGAACGGTACGTCTGGGAGGCCGTGGACCTGACGATCAGCAGACGGTTCGTCCTCCAGGAAGGCGTACTGCGGCTGACACTGGGCCGGGTGCTGCGGGCCGGGTCGGATGTGGACGGTGCCCGCGAGCAATTCGCGTTCGCGCTGAAAATCCTCTCGGACGCCAATCCGAAACTCGCCGGACTCGTCCGTGCGGAACTCACGGACCTCGGCGAAAGTCCGTGAGTGATCCTTAGCGGATTCTTAGTGGCCTCGCGGCTCGCGCGCGTAGGGTCCCGTTCAGCGTCGATCGAGCCCTAGGGGAGGGGCACGCGATAAGGATCGGCGCTCGGGCGGGCCCCTTCTCGCGGCCCGTCTGAAGAGTCGCCAGGAGCGGCTCGTGGCGGTCCGGCCGGTGGAGGTGGGGGCGATACCGGCCGGCCGCCAGGCGACACCTCGCGATTCGGCACTTACTTGCGATGGTCGCGCATGTGGCACCTCGCAAGTAGGTGCCGAATTGCGGGAGTCAGCCGGTGCCGGCGGTGCACAGGGCGATGGTCTGGCCCTTGTTCTCCGCGACCTTCCGGCCGTTGACCAGGATCGAGCAGGCGATCTGGTTGCTGACCGACGAGTTCCGGGTGTCCGCGGTGACGGTGAGCAGGTATTCGCCCGAGTTGAAGGACGCCGTGCCGCGCCATTCGTCGGTGCTCGCCGGGGTCGTCTCGGTGCGCTGGTCGTTGAGCGAGCCGAAGCGGACGGTCGCGCCGCCCGAAGCGCTGACGACGAACTCGACGGTGTTCTTGTCCCCGGCGACGGCCGGGATGTGCAGTCCCGACTCGCCGGTAGCGAAGAAACTGGTGTAGACCAGTAACCCGCCGGCGGCCACCAAACCGGCGATGGAAAGCGCGAGCCCCGCGATCCCCATTCCCTTCTTGTCGGCTTCACCCTTCTTGATTTTGGTCAAACCGATCACGGAAAGAGTCAACCCGATTACGGCGAGCGGCCATGCGGCGATCCCCACGGCCGGGACGAAGGCGACCCCGAGCGCCGCGAGTCCGACCAGGAAACCCGCGACGACCAGGCCGTTCTTGGGTTTCCGGTGCCTTGTACCGTGCGCGGCGAACCCAGGGCCATAGCGGGTGGCCGGCGGGTGCGGGAGTGGTGGATCGGTCGGCATACATGCCCTTTCGGAGGCTTCCGTCCGAAGACGTTAACCCATCGTTCGGGGTAATGGCCGAAATTGTTACCTGCCGGAAAAAGTCATCATTCAACGATGATCAAGCGAATACCGATATTTTCTGACGAGAATTGTGGCATCGCCGAATGTCGGAAACCCGATCACTGATCGAACAGGCTGACTTCCGGGGTGATCTCCAGCAGTTCGTGCACCGGGCGGCCACGGCGGCCGTCGATGGTCGTGGTGCGGACGACACGCAGCCGCGCGGTCACCGGCCGGTCCAGGTTCTCCTTGATCTCGTCGAGCAGATCCGGCGCGACCGCGCCCTGGATCGTGCCGCCCGATTCGCGTTCGAGATAGAAGATCCGACGCCGGGTGCGGACCCCGTCCAGCCTGCCGCTGACCGTCTCGTAGCCGACGGCCTCCCGCGACTCGCGCAGGCTCCCGGACAGGATTCTCGCCTGCTCGGTGGTCATGCTGCGGGTCAGCTCGTCGCCGGCCGTCGGGGTCAGCGCCATGCCGATCCCGGCGTGTTTGCTGACCGCGTTGACGATGTCGCTGACCGCGTTGCGGACGGTGTCACGCTGCAGCAGCACCGCGTCCAGCGCGCCGTCGTCGGAGCCGTTGGCGGGCAGGAAGTCGCACAGTTCCTTGACCGCGCGTTCGGACAGCGACTCGAGACCGTCGTGGATGAGCGCGTCGTCGAGCGCCGGTTCGGGGAAACCGAAGAAGATCGCGTTGCCCGCCTGGCCGCGCTGGATCAGCGGGGCCTTTTCCCGGTCCGCGGGCTGGACGAAGGTCACCTCGCCCGACGGGTTGCGGATGATGTGCCCGATCTTCGCCGTCGCGTCCTGCAACGCGCGGCTGATGTCGGAGAAGGTGTACGCGTCCAGATGCGACTCGCCGAGCACGGACACGCGAAGCAGCGGCGAACGCGACGTCCGCTCGAACTTCGCGTACGCGGCCATCGCCGACGCGCGGGCGAGGTCGTCGAGCCAGGTGCCGCCGGGGATCTCGTCGGCGATACGCCGGAATTCGTTCCTCACCAGATCACTTCCGGAATTCCCCTGCCACCCGATGCCCACACTTCCTCCCAGATCTCCTCGTCGCCGGGGCGGCAGAGGAAGCCGTCGAGCATCCCGCCGACGGGCTGGACCTGGTCGAGATACATGGCGGGCTGGCCGACGATGACCCCGCGCAAGGTCAGCAGCCCGTACAGCGCCGAGCGGCCCGCGTCGTCGAGCCGTTTGAGCGCGCCCCATTCGTCCGGGATCAGCACCACGTCGAGCCCGATCGGCGCGTGCGGGGTCCTGGCGGTCAGATCGCCGCCGATCCACGCCCGGCCGGTGGGCATGATCCGCCGGGCGACACCCAGGTAGCTGTTCAGCGCGCTGAACAGGATCTCGCGGTCGTTCTGATGCGGCGCGTCGAACACCAGCCGCTCGTAGACATCGGCCAGATCGGCGGGATGGCGGCCCGGAGGCAGCAGGTTGTGCGGCGTCCAATAGGGGAGCGCCAAATCGGAGCCTCCTTCGTGTGCCGGAGCTCTCGATCGAAGAAACGTATCCGGCGTCACGCTCACAGTGCGTAGCCGAATTTACCAGGCGGGTGTCAGCCGCCCTGCCCCGGCCGGTGCTCGGGCGCGCGTCGGGCGGGCGGCCAGTCCTCGTCGCTCGGCCAGACCGGTTCGGGTTCGTGACCGCTCTCGCCGTTCTTGGCGGCCGGTTCCGGCTGCTCCGGGTGGTAGCCGTGCACCAGCTCCGGGGTCAGCTGCCCCTCACGGTGGCCTTCCGCCTCTTGGTCGAACGGCTCGTCGTCGTCGTGGATTCGCGCGGGCGGGATGAACTGCGTCCGTTCGGTGGACAGCAGTTCGGGCACGGGTTCCGGTTCCGGTTCGTGTGCGACGGCGCCTGCCGGCTCGTGCGCCACCGGTTCGGCGGCCGGACGCTCACGTCGTTCGCCGCGCATCAGCAGCCAGGTGACACCACAACCGAGGGCGAAGGCGATGAGCAGCCAAAGCCAGATCTGCCCGAAAAGCCAGAGCATTCAGCCATCACCTCTGTTCTGCCGTGATGCCGACGCGGCGGCCCTCGCCGCTCGCGCCGTCGGAGTTCCTGCGCTGGGTGGAGTACGCCTGGTCGCGTTTGACCCCGTTGCGCTCCAGTAACCGCTCCACCGTCAGCGCCCGGTTCAGCGCGAGCCGCCGGTCCGAACCGGTCGCCACCTGCCCGGTGATCCGGAACCGCAGATCGGCGGGGGCGTCCGTGAGCAGCTTCGCGATCTCCAGCGCGCCGCGCTCGCCGTCCGCGGTGAGCTCGGTGGTGTCCGGTTCGAACGTGATCGGCGTGGCCGTCAGCATGCGGTCGAGCTCGGCCTGGAACCCGGCCTTGTCGGTCGGCTTGGCCGACGTCGGCGTCGGGCTCGGCGACGGACTCGGCGGCGGCTGGCTCGACGGTTCGCCGCTGGTCGTCACCGGACCGGCCGGCGGGGCGGTGTCACCGGAGATCTCGACCGTCCGGACCCCGTCGATCCGCTGGATGGCGTCCATCGCCTGCGCGGCCTTGTCCGGCGGGAAGCCGGCGAGGTTCGCGTCGCGGCCGGAGAAGCTCACCTGGCCGCCGGAGACGCCCACGTCGGCGAGCGCGTCCTTCGCGCGCGCCGTCAACTCGGCCTCGATGTCGTCCGAGGCCGACCAGACGGTGATCGCCGTCAAGGCGAGCGTGACCAGCAGCGCTGTAGGCAGCAAGCGGCTCCAGCGTGTACCGGGCATGAAGGGACTGTAAGCCGCGTTCGGCCGGTTAGCGAACCGGCTTTCGTCACGTCCGGCCTAGTGTTCCGCCACTGTCGGGGCTGCTCCGCGAGAGGCGGTCGCACGTCTCTGGCCTGCGACGTCGGGGGCGTCCGGGAAGGGCGGCGGACCGCGCGCCGACGCCGGCGCGGGTGCGCCGGACGGTCAGTACATGACCCTTCTGGGTGACACCGACCGAGGGCGCGGCGTGGGTTTCGCGCGCTATGGAGAGGGTGAGTGGAAAGCTAGCTCCGGCTTTCGGCACCGTGGTCGCTCGAAGTACGTGAAGGGGTCCTTCCTTGCGTCTAGCGCTGTGAAGGGGTCCTTCATGTACTTGTGGGAAGGCCTTCGCGTGCCATCGTTGTGACTGGTGGGGCTACTGGGCTAGAGGCATGTGTTCCGAGTCCGTGAAGGACTCCTTGAGGGACCCAGAGTCCCTCAAGGAGTCCTTCACGGACCGCGGTCCCGCGATCAGCCGAAGCCAGAAAGTACTTAGGCCGCCGTGCTTCAGCTCGCGTGGTGGTGGATCTCCCGCGCCGGGCGCAGCTGCTCCGCCGGGAGCGAGACGCCCGTCGCGTCGATCTGCTCCAGCGGGAGCAGCGGCGCGAGCTGGGGGCGCTTCGGGGACAGGCCGTCGCCCATGGACTCGCCCTTGAGCTGACGCCGGATCCACGGCAGCAGATGAGCCTTCGTCCACTCGAGGTCGGAGCGGCGCGAAGTGATCCAGGTACTCGGCTCCTCGGACGCCGGCCACGGCTCACGCCAGTCGTCGGCGGCCGGGACGCCGAGGACCTCGGCCGCGCGCAGCGCGATCCGCCGGTGGGCCTCGGGGGTGAAGTGCAGCCGGTCGTCGCTCCAGGCGCGGCGGTCGTGCAGCGGGGCCATCGCCCACATGTCGACCATCTTGGCGCCGTGCCGGTCGGCGATCGCCCACAGATGCGCGTTGTAGATGCCGACCTTCCCCCGGAGGACGTGCATCACGGACAGGTATTTGGTGTCCGGCCCGTTGAAGATGAGCACCGGGATCCCGGCCTCGCGCAGCTTGGCGACCCCCGCCTCCAGCCGCGCGGCGACGGCGTCCACGTCCGCGCCGGGCACGATGATGTCGTTGCCGCCCGCGCACAGGGTGACCAGGTCGGGCTTCACCGCCAGCGCGATCGGCAGCTGCTCTTCGAGGATCTCGTCGAGCATCTTCCCCCGGAGGGCCAGGTTCGCGTACTGGAAATCGGGCCTGCCTTCGGCGAGGATCTCCGCCAGCCTGTCCGCCCAGCCCCTGAAGCTGCCGTCGGGCAGGTCATCGTTGAGTCCTTCGGTGAAGCTGTCACCGATCGCCACGTAGCTGTCGAATCCGTACACGTTGGGTCCCCTTCCGTCCGTGTGCCCCCGGTTGGTACTTGTACACCACAACTAACAGCTGAGAGCGCCCCTGCAATCCCATCCGAGCGAAACCCGTGGTTCAGGCCGTTGACACAGTCTCTTATTTTGTCGGACGTCCATGCATCCCCATTACCGGGATGTACACGTCTGCGCAGCGCGGATTCCCCTCAAGTGGGCGTAAACCGGACAGGGTATGTGGCGAACGTCTCCCCGCCCGGGTGTTCGGGGTCATGGATCCGGCAGGCTGTAAGGGTGACCTCACGACCCCCGCGCGAGTCGCTCGCCCAGATCCTCGGTGGGCGGCGTGGCGCCATCGACGCGAGCATCCCGCCCGCGGCCTTCGTCCTCGGCTGGCTGATCGCGGGCCAGTCGATCGCCTGGGGCGCCGGGGTGGCCATCGGGGTGGCGGTGCTGCTCGGGGTCTACCGGGTGGCGCGCGGAGACAAGGCCCGCGCGGTCGTGGTGAGCCTCGCCGCGGTGATCGCCGCCGCGCTGATCGCCCTGCACACCGGCCGCGCCGAAGACTTCTTCCTCATCCAGCTGCTGTCCAATGTGGCCAGCGCGTTGCTGTGGGCGGCCAGCATCGTGGTGCGGTGGCCGTTGCTCGGCGTCGTGGTCGGGCTCGTCATCGGGCAGAAGACCCGCTGGCGCCGCGACCCCGCGTTGCTGCGCGCGTATTCGCGGGCGAGCTGGGTGTGGGTTTTCCTGCAGTACACGCTGCGGGTCGCGGTGTACGGCTCGCTGTGGTGGAGCGGGCAGGTGGTCCCGCTCGGCATCGCGCGGACGGTGCTGTCCTGGCCGCTGGTCGCGGTGACGGTCGCCGTGAGCGGCTGGGTGCTGTACCGCACGCTGCCCCCGGAACATCCCGGTCTGCGGGTGGTGGAAGAGAACGGGGATTCCTCGGATTCCGAGCCGGATGGGCTACCCAGGACATAAGGCGGCCCCCGGCGAGGGGGGAGGGTCCGGGGGCCGGGTCCTACGGTACCCGGAGTTCGGCCCCGGAGTCGATGGTTTGGTCTTTTCGGGCTCGTTTTGGGTGTTTTTCAGCGTGGCGCCGGTCTCGGGGCGTCTTCCCCATACGCCTCGACGGCGGCGAGCCAAGCGGCACCGAGTACCCCGTCGGTGCTGGTCAGCGCCTCGATCCCGGTCAGTTCGGCACGCACTTTCGCCCCGACCGGGCCCTCCGGCGACAACACACTGCCCACGAGGACGATCGGCGTGGTTTCGCCGGGATCCCGCGCGGCCATGACGTTCGTCACCAGAAGGGCGGCCGCCCGGGTGGTGATCTCATCCGCCGCGGGGTCGCCTTCGCGGTCGGCCTCGCTCACGAACGGGGCGAACCTGGCGAGCCGGATCGGTGCCTCGGAGTTGGCGCTCGTGATGAGCGCGTGCCGCAGTGGGGCCCGGTCGCTCGCGGGGTCCACTGCGGACGGTCCGAGCGCTTCGGTGAGAACGGAGCGCGCGAGCGGGCCGAGTCCGCCGCCGCGGCTCAGTACATCCAAAGTGGAGCGAACGGCTTCCCTGCCGAGCCAGTACGCGGAACCTTCGTCACCCAGCAACCAGCCGTAGCCGCCGGCGGTCGAGACCATCCGCCTGCCGCGGACCCGGCCGGCGATCGACCCGGTGCCCGCCACGAGAACCGAACCGTCCGGCGCGGAAGTGGCCGACGCGTAGGCGACTTCGGGGTCGGGGACCGTCCGCACCGGACTGATTCCCAGGTCCTTCCAAGCGGCTTCGAAGATCTCCGCGACCGCCGGATCGCTCAGCTTGCTGACCCCCGCCATGCCGACGACGCACGCCTTGGTCGCGGCCGGGTCCAGCCCGCCCAGCGCGCCGGCGATCGCGCTCGCGATCCGCGCGGCGGCTTCCGATGGCGGATGGGAGTTGGGATTCGCCCCGCCCGCGCGCCCGGTCCCGAGGACGGCGCCGGAGGCGTCGACCGCGATCGCTCGCGTCGACGTGCCTCCGGCGTCCACACCGACGACGTGGGTCACCGGGTCTTGGTCACCTTGAGCAGCCCGCGCGGGCTGTCGGGGTCACCGCCGCGTGCCAGCGAAAGGCCGAGCGCGATCCGCTGGATCGGCAGGATCTCCAGGATCGGGGCGACCTCTTCGGCGGACGGCGCGACACCGATCCGGAGCGCGGCGGGGACGTCGGCCGAAGCGGAGCCGACCGCGAGTACGTCCGCGCCGCGTTTGCCGACGGCTTCGAGGACCTCCTGCATCGCGCCGACGCCGTGGCCCTGACTCGTCACGGCCAGCACGGCGGTCTCGCCGTCGACCGCGGCGACCGGACCGTGCAACAGGTCCGCGCCGCTGTACGCGCGGGCGGCGAGGTAGCTGGTTTCGGCCAGCTTCAACGAACCTTCCAACGCCGTGGCGTAGGAGTAGCCGCGGCCCGTGGTGAGCACCCGGTCGACGAAGCGGTAGCGGTCCACCGCGCGCTGCACGCCTTCTTCGGAGCCGTCGAGGGTCTGCTCCGCGAGCTCGCCCAGCTTCTTCGCGTCCTCACCCTTGCCGCCGCGGACCGCGTCGATCAGAAGGTAAAGCGAAAGCAAGGTGGCCGAGTACGTCTTCGTGGCGGCGACGGCCTTTTCCAGTCCCGCGCCGATGTCGACACCGAGTTCGGCGGCGGCGCGCAGCGGCGAGGACAGGGTGTTGGTGACCGAGACGGTCAGCGCTCCCTGGCGACGCGCGGTTTCGGTGACCTCGATGAGATCCGGGGAACCGCCGCTTTGGCTTACTGTGATGAAGAGAACGTCCCGCAGATCGGGACGGGCGCCGTACAAAGTCGCGGTGGAGGGCGAGACGAGACCGCAGGGGAGACCGAGGAGTACTTCGATCAGGTACTTCGCATACAGCGCGGCGTGGTCGCTGGAGCCGCGGGCGGCGAGCAGTGCGAACCTGGGCGGGCGCTTGGAGATGGCTTCGGCCACCTCGGCGATTTCGGCCTGTCGCTCCACGATTCCTGCCAGAATGGCGGGTTGCTGGGAGATCTCCGCGGCCATGTGCTCGCCGGGGCGCTGTTCGGTCATCTCGTTCCCTTCGACCGGGACGTACTTCGTCCCCCGAGTAGGTCTAGACCAATGCTAGCCCGAATGGACGTTCGTGGAGAAGGGTACGTTTCCTAGCGGGGACGGTGCGCGTTCGAGTGGGAAGGCTTAGGGAGTCGGTCATGTTGGAGACAACCACCGCGAGTGAGGCGGGCGCTACGGCAGGGATGCGCGGACAACGCGAACCCAAGTACTGGGCGCTGAAACAGCATCTGCTCGATCTGCTCGACGCGTTGCCCCCGGGTTCGCCGATTCCGACGGAACGGGCGCTCGCGGGAGAATTCACCGTTTCGCGCACCACGGTCCGGCAGGCCCTCGCCGACCTGACCGCCGAAGGCAGGCTCCACCGCGTACAGGGCAAGGGCACCTTCGCCGCCGAGCCGAAACTCGCGCAGCGCCTCCAGCTGTCGTCCTACACCGAGGACATGCGCAAGCAAGGCCTCAAACCGTCTTCGAAGCTCCTCGAGATCGACGAGCTACCGGTCGAGGCCGACCTCGCGAAACTCCTCGGAGTCCGCGTCGGTGCGAAAATCCTTCGCCTTCGGCGTCTCCGGCTGGCCGATTCGCAGCCCATGGCACTCGAGACCACGCATCTCCCACTCGGCCGCTTCCGCGGTTTGCGCAAACACGTTTCCGCAGGTGGCTCGCTGTACGCGGTACTGAGGGAGCACTACGGCGTCGAGCTCGAAAGGGCCGAGGAAACCATCGAGACCGCCCTCGCCGGACCGCATGAGGCGGAGATGCTCGGCGCCGATGTCGGAATGCCGATGTTGCTCCTTTCGAGGCATTCCTTCGCCACCGACGGAAAACCGGTCGAGTTCGCGCGAGCGATCTACCGGGGCGACCGTTACAAATTCGTCACCACGCTGCTTCCTTGAGGCGCGCTGACTGCTCTTTGAGCGCGCGCTGACGGAAACGTTTCGCAGGGCGCGGGCGCCCTACAAAACGTTTCCGTGGCCTTCGGCCAAAAGAGGGCGCGCGCTGTGCGGACTCCCCGTCGCGCTGACGCGCTTCGGGGAGTCGGGTCCGCCGGTTCCAGTGGGTTCGGTCTTTTTCTCTGACGTGTCAGGTATCCGCGGTGGCCCGGTGTCGGTCTTCGTGATTCAGTCGTCTTATGGGTGATGGGGTGGCGACGGGGATTCGGTGGGGGACGCCGGTGGCGCGCGGCGTACTCGCCACGACCATCGTCGGCTCGGGCATGGCGATGCTCGACGGGACGATCATCAACGTCGCCCTGCCGAGGATCGGCGAAGAACTCAAGGCCTCCGTCGCCGGCCTTCAATGGATCCTCGACGGCTACCTGCTCGCCCTCGCCGCCCTGATCCTCGTCGCCGGATCACTCGGCGACCGCTACGGCCGCCGCCGCATGTTCATCGTCGGCGTCGTCTGGTTCGGCATCGCCTCCGGGCTGTGCGCCGCCGCGACGACGACCGAGATGCTCGTCGCCACCCGGATCCTCCAGGGCATCGGGGGAGCTTTGCTCACGCCCGGCTCGCTCGCGATCCTCCAAGCGTCCTTCGCCCACGACGACCGGGCCCGCGCGATCGGCGCCTGGTCCGGGCTCGGCGGAATCGCGGCCGCCATCGGCCCGCTGCTCGGCGGCGTGCTCGTCCAGGTGTGGTCGTGGCGGCTGGCGTTCCTGATCAACCTGCCGCTGGCCGCCGTCTGCGTCCTGCTCGCCCGGCGCTACGTGCCCGAGTCCCGCGACGAGGAGGCGACCGGACATCCCGACTTCCTCGCCGCCGCCGTCGGCGCGATCGGACTGGCCGGGCTGACCGGCGCGATCGTCGAGGCGCCGGGACGCGGTATCGGTGACGTCGTCGTCCTGGTGGCCATCGTGCTCGGCGTCGCCGGGTTGGTGTCGTTCCTGGTGATCCAGCACCGCTCGGCCGATCCGCTGGTGCCGCCGAAACTGTTCCGCGACCGGACGTTCAGCCTCGCCAACGCGCTGACCTTCGTCGTCTACGCGGCACTCGGCGGCGTGATGATGCTGATGGTCATGCAGTTGCAGGTGTCGCTGGGCTATTCGCCGACCGCGGCCGGCCTCGCCGGCCTGCCGATCACCGTCATCATGCTGCTGTTCTCCGGCCGGTCCGGCGCGCTCGCGCAGAAGATCGGGCCGCGTACGCAACTGGTCGTCGGCCCGATCCTGGTCGGCGTCGGCATGCTCCTGCTGATGCGCGTCGGGCCGGGATCTTCGTACCTCGGTTCGGTGCTGCCCGCGGTCGTCGTGTTCGGCGCCGGGCTGGCGACGGTCGTCGCACCGGTGACCGCGACTGTGCTGGCCGCCGCGCCGGACCGGTATGCCGGGGTCGCCTCCGGCGTCAACAATGCCATCGCCCGGTCCGGTGGCCTGCTCGCGATCGCCGTGCTGCCCGCCGTCGCCGGACTGTCCGGCGCCGCCTACACCGATCCGGTGGCGCTGACCGCGGGCTGGCGGACGGCGCTGCTCGTCTGCGCGGCGCTCGCGATCGGCGGCGGCCTCATCGCGCTCGGCATCCACAACGGTGTCCTCGACACGCCTTCCGCACCCGACACCGCCGACACCGACGAGTCACCGCACCCCGGCGAATGTCTCCACTGCGGGGTCGACTCGCCGCCGACGCACGTCCGCCCCGCCGGACACACGTGATCAAAGGCGTAACTCGCGTGATCAGAGGCGTAACTCGCGTGATTGAAGGGCGAACACGGAGATCCGGCTTCAATCACGCGAGTTACGCCTCCAGTCACGCGAGTTACGCCTTCAATCACGCGTGATCCGGCGGCGGACACGCGGGCTAGGCCAGCAGGGTGGCCAGGGTCGCCGGGTCCAGGTTGCCGCCCGAAACGACCGAAACGACCTTGCCGGGCGGTAGCGCGTCGCGGTGCGAGAGGAACGCCGCGGTCGCGGTGGCGCC
Organism: Amycolatopsis sp. WAC 01375; assembly: GCF_003947325.1. Lineage (NCBI taxonomy): Bacteria > Bacillati > Actinomycetota > Actinomycetes > Pseudonocardiales > Pseudonocardiaceae > Amycolatopsis > Amycolatopsis sp. WAC 01375. The sequence continues at coordinate 143,745 of NZ_QHHW01000016.1, read as the reverse complement.
GCTCGGCTCGGCGATCAGACGCGCGCGGTGCGCCAGCGTCCGGACGGCCTCCCCGATCTCCGCCTCGGAAACGGTGATGACGTCGTCGAGCACCGCCTGGAGGTGGGCGAAGGTCAGATCCGACGGCTGGGCGCGCAGGCCGTCGGCGCTGGTCCGTGCCCGCAGGTCCATCGGCCACTCGATCCGCCTGCCCGCGCGGAAGCCTTCGGCCGTGTCGGCCGCCAGCTCCGGCTCGACGCCGATGACCTTCGCGCCGGGAAGCAGTTCCTTGATCGCCGTGCCGACGCCCGAGGCCAGCCCGCCGCCGCTGAGTGGGACGAGCACGACGCCGGCGTCCGGCAGGTCTTCGGCGATCTCCAGGCCGACGGTGCCCTGTCCGGCGATGACGTCGCGGTGGTCGAACGGCGGGATCATGGTGAGTCCCCGTTCTTCGGCGACGGCGAGCGCCGAGGACTCCTGGGCGTCGATCGGGACCTCGATCACTTCGGCGCCGAGCGCTTTGGTGGCTTCGATCTTGGCGCGTGGCGCGACATCCGGAATGAGGATCACCGCGTGGATTCCGAATCGCTTCGCCGAGTAGGCGACCGCTTGCGCGTGGTTGCCACTGGAGAACGCGACGACGCCGCGGGCGCGCTGATCTTCGTTCAACGCGGCGATCGCATTGTACGCCCCGCGCACCTTGAAAGCGCCGATCGGCTGAAGGCTTTCCGGTTTGAGCCACAACGGCGCCCACGTTTGTTCCAGTAACGGTGTGCGCACCGCGACGCCTTTGACGCGGCTCGCCGCGTCGCGGATTTCCTCGATCGATACCAGGTCCATACGGCCGATTATGTCAAGGATTCGTGAACCCTGGACAGTCCTTTTTGGACAGATGGCGTGGCGCTCCTCACGTGCGGACAACGAAGGGAGCATCCCGTGCGCCTTACTCGTTAGGACTGGGTGAGGACCGACTAGCTGCAGAACGGGATCATGGCCAAGGAGACTTCCGAGAAGGACACCGAGAAAACCGAAAAGACGGAGAAGCAGGGCCGGATCGTCCAGGTGACCGCGGCCGCGATGGCCGCGATCACCGCGGCACTGCTGGGTTCCACGCTCGGCGTCGCCGGAACGGTGGCGGGTGCCGGGCTGGCGAGTGTGATCACCACGCTCGGCGGCGAGCTGTACCTGCGTTCGCTTCAGCGGACGAAGGACGCGGCGCTGAAGGCGCGTGTGGTGCTGACCGTGCCGGGACGGCGCCGGGTGCTCGACCCCGGCGAGCAGGAAACCGTCCGGTTGAAGCCGTCCGAGGACGAAGAGGAACCGTCGGGGCGGAAGTTCAAGCCGCGCTGGGCGGTGATCGCCGGGGTCAGCGTGGCGGCCTTCGCGGTGGCGCTCGTCGCCATCACCGGCTTCGAGGGGGCGACCGGCAAGACCTTCGGCGGCGGCACCGGGACGACCATAGGGAAGATCATCGGCGGCGGGCAGGCCCAGGAACGCCAGGACAAGCACGACACCCCGCCGGCGACATCGCCTTCGGAAACGCGGGACGAGCAGCCGGAGACGACGCCGTCGACCACGCCGACGCCGACCACGACGCCGACTGCTCCGACGACCACCCAGGCGCCGCCGACGACGCCGTCCACGACGCCTTCGACCTCGCAACCGCCCCCGACGACCCCCTCGGCCCCCGCTTCGAACACCCCCGCGCCCTGACCCCTCCCGCAATTCGGCACCAGGTTGCGGTAGTTCGCATCCCCGACTACCGCAATCTGGTGCCGAATTGCGTCAGGAGAGGGCGGAGCGAAGCGTGCGAGCGGCCGCTTCGGGGTCTTCGGCCTCGGTGATCGCCCGGACGACGACGATCCGCGACGCGCCGGCGTCCAGGACCTCGGGCAGCCGGTCGGCGTCGATCCCGCCGATCGCGAACCACGGTCGCGACGTCCCCAGCGCGGCGGTGGAGCGCACCAGGTCGAGCCCCGGGGCGGACCGGCCCGGCTTCGTCGGGGTCGGCCAGCAAGGGCCGGTGCAGAAGTAGTCCACGCCGGGCTCCCCGGCCGCGGCCCCGGCCTGTTCGGCCGAATGGGTGGACCGGCCGATCACCACGTCGTCGCCGAGGACCCGGCGGGCGAGCGACACCGGGATGTCGTCCTGGCCGAGGTGCAGCACGTGCGCGCCGACGGCGAGCGCGACGTCCGCGCGGTCGTTCACCGCCAGCAGCTTGTCGTGCTTCTCGCACGCCTCCGCCAGCACTTCCAGTGCGGCGATCTCGTGTTTCGCCTCGATCGGGGCACCGCCGGTCTTGTCCCTCAGCTGGATGATGTCGACGCCGCCCGCCAACGCCGCGTCGGCGAATTCGGCGAGGTCGCCGCGGCCGGACCGGGCGTCGGTGCAGAGGTACAGGCGGGCGTCCGCGAGCCGGGCGCGGATCAGCGAACCAGACAGGGTGGGCATGGCGGCGACGGTACCCGCGCGCTACGGTGGGGTTGTCCGCACGGGAGCCCGAGGACGGGCTGAGAGGGAGCCGAGACCGCTCCGACCGTGGAACCTGATCCGGGTCATGCCGGCGCAGGGAGCGTGCGTTCATGAGAGAACTTTCGGTTGTCGGCGGCGGGGTCATCGGCCTCTCGGTCGCTTGGCGCGCGTCCGCGCGCGGCCACCGCGTCACCGTGTACGACCCCGAGCCGGGGCGCGGCGCGTCGTGGCTCGCGGGCGGCATGCTCGCGCCGGTCACGGAAGCCTGGCCCGGCGAAGAGGACGTCCTCTCACTCGGTGAAGCGTCGCTTCGGCGCTGGCCTGATTTCGCCCGTGACCTGGCCGAAGAGGGCATCGACCCGGGCCTTTCGCCGCACGGCACGCTCGTCGTCGCGCTGGACAGCGCCGACGCGGGCAACCTCGAGATGCTCGCCGCGTACCTCACCGAACTCGGCCGCGAGGCCGAGCAGCTGACCGGCCGCGAGGCCCGCCGCGCCGAACCCGGTCTCGCCGGGTCCGTCCGAAGTGGACTGCTGGTACCCGGCGATCTGGCCGTGGACAACAGAAGGCTGCTGCACGCGCTCGCGCACGCCTGCGGCAGGCACGGGGTCGAGTTCCGCCACGAGACGGTCGCGGATCTCGAAACCCTCAACGGTGACGTCGTCCTCGCCGCGGGCGCCTGGACCGGACGCCTGCACCCCGCGCTCGCCGACGCCGTCCGCCCGCTGAAGGGCGAGATCCTCCGCCTGCGGCCGCGGCGGGGCTGCCTGCCGCCACCGAAGCGGACCGTCCGCGCGATGGTCGAGGGCCGCCCGATCTACCTCGTCCCGCGTGACGACGGCCAGCTCGTGCTCGGCGCGACCCAGTACGAGGCGGGTTTCGACGAGACCGTCACCGTCCGGGGCGTTCGTGAGCTGCTCGAAGGCGCGGAGCGCGTCTTCCCTGGCATCACCGAGTACGAACTCGTCGAGACCGCTGCCGGGCTTCGCGCGGCGAGCGTCGACACGATGCCTTTCATCGGTGAGCTGGGCGAAGGCGTCTTCGCCGCGACAGGTCACCATCGCAACGGCCTCCTGATGGCCCCGGTCACCGCGGACGCCGCGGTCGCCTGGCTGGACGGCGTGCCGTTGCCGGACGAGGTCGCGGCGGCAACGCCGTCGCGGCGAAGCGAGGAGCGGGTGTGATGGAGATCCAGGTCAACGGCCAGTGGCGTGAATTCCCCGACGGGACCACCGTCGAAGGCGTACTGGAGGCACTGGGCACGGCGACGAAAGGTGTCGCGGTCGCGGTGGACGGCGTCGTCGTCCGGCGCGGCGAATGGCCGGAAGCGGTGGTGCGCAAGGGCGCCAGCGTCGACATCCTCACCGCTGTGCAAGGAGGCTGACATGAATGGTGACGACCTCGTCATCGGCGAGCACAAGCTCTCGTCGCGGTTGATCATCGGCACCGGCGGCACGTCGAACCTCGCCGTCCTGGAACGCGCGCTGGTGGCGTCCGGAACGGAACTGACCACCGTCGCGATGCGCAAAGCCGACGCCGAAGGCGGCTCCGGTGTCCTCGAACTGCTTCGGCGGCTCGGCATCAGGCTGCTGCCCAACACCGCCGGGTGCCGGACGGCCGCCGAAGCGGTCCTCACCGCCCAGCTCGCCCGCGAAGCGCTCGAAACCGACCTCATCAAGCTGGAGGTCCACGCCGACGACCGCACGCTGCTGCCGGACCCGTTCGAGACCGTCGAAGCGGCCGAACAGCTCGCCGCGGAGGGCTTCACCGTGCTGGCGTACACCAACGACGACCCGGTGCTGGCGCTGCGGCTGGAGGAGGCGGGCTGCGCGGCCGTGATGCCGCTCGGCGCGCCCATCGGCACCGGTCTCGGCATCCGGAACCCGCACAACATCGAGCTGATCGTGTCGCGCGCGGGAGTCCCGGTGATCCTCGACGCCGGTATCGGCACGGCTTCCGACGCGACGCTGGCGATGGAGCTCGGCTGCGACGCCGTCCTGCTCAGCACCGCCGTGACCAGGGCCGCGGACCCGGAACGGATGGCGTCGGCGATGCGGGCCGCGGTCACCGCCGGACGGCTCGCCGCCGGTGCGGGACGGATTCCCCAGCGGTTCTGGGCGCACGCTTCGAGCCCGCCTCGATAACCCTTTTGTACGGTTCACGGCCTTCACGGCGAGTCCGCCCCGTCAGCCCGTATGGTTGACGGCACTTTCCGGAGGCGCACCCGCCGCCGTGTACCCAGAGGAGCCAGTGGTGACCACGTCAGCGGTCCAGGATGTTTCGGGCAGGTTGTTCCTGGCGGTGGGCCGATTGTCCCGGTCACTGCGCCAGGCGGGCGTGCCCGGTCCCGGCCACGGCGCGATCTCGGCGCTCGCCACGCTCGTGAACTACGGCCAGCTCCGCCTGGGTGATCTCGCGGCGAAGGAAGGCGTCGCCGCGGCCACCATGTCGAGGATCGTCGCTTCGCTGGTCGAAGCGGGCTACGTCAGCCGTGAATCGGACCCGATCGACAGGCGCGCCTGGCTCGCGGAGGCCACCGAAGAAGGCGAGAGGCTGGTTTCCGGTGTCCGGTCGACTCGGGTGAACGAGCTGGGCAAACGCCTCGAACGGCTGACCCCGGAGCATCAGGCGGCCCTGGCGGCGGCTCTGCCCGCGCTCGAAGCGCTTATTGCTGACGAAGAGCGCTGACTTCGGCGCGAAGGGCGCGGAGCTCGTCGAGGATCTCCTTGTTCGCCACAGCCTGGGTTTCGGCCTGCTTCGCTTCTTCCTCGCGGATGTCCTGGCGCAGCTCGTCCTCCATCCCGCTCACCACCACGGCGATGAAGAGGTTCAACACCGCGAAGCTGGACACGAGGATGTAGACCACGAAGAACACCCAGGCCATGGGCGCTTCCTTCATGACCTCCTTGGCGATGTCCGGCCAAGCCTCGCCGGTCATCACCTGGAACAGCGTGAACAGCGAAGTGCCGAGGTCGCCGAAGTTCTCCGGCGAGATCGCGCCGAACAGCTTCGTCGCCATCACGCCCGCGACGAAGATGATCAGCGCGAGGAGCGCGGCGATCGACGCCATGCCGGGGATCGCCGCGAGCAGGCCGGTGACGACCTTCCGCATCGACGGCACGACCGAGATCAGCCGCAGCACCCGCAGGACCCGCAACGCCCGCAGCACCGCGAACGGGCCGGTCGTGGGGATCACCGCGATACCGACGACGACCAGGTCGAAGATGTTCCACGGGTCGCGGAAGAACTTCCCGCGGTAGGCGTACAGCTTCGCGCCCAGTTCGAGGACGAAGATCCCGAGCGCGATGTAGTCGACCGTGTGCAGCAGGCTTCCGTACTCCGCGAGCATTCTCGTGGAGGTCTCCAGGCCGAGGGTGACGGCGTTGAAGACGATCACCGCGATGATGAAGTGCTGGAAGCGGCGGTCTTCGACGACCTTGGCCACCGTTTCGCGTGCGGTCACGGCGCAGATCGTAACCGGACGGGTGCTCAGTGCTCCGGCGCAAGCCGCCAGAACGCCGAAACCGGACCGACCTTCGCGCCCATGGGATAGGCGTTTTCGACCGCGTGTGAAACGAACCACTTGCCGTAGCGGGCGGCCTCCACGACGGACATCCCCTTCGCGAGACCGGCCGTCAGCGCCGACGCCATGGTGTCCCCGGCGCCGTGGGTGTGCTGCGTCGCGAACCGCTCGCCCGGCAGTTCGACGAACGTGGAGCCGTCGAAGAGCACGTCGACGCATTCCGGGTCGGAGACGAGGTGACCGCTCTTCACGAGCACGTACTTGGGCCCGAGCCGATGCAGGACGACGGCCGCCTGATGCATCTGTTCGCGGGTGGTCACGGTCATCCCGGTCAGCAGGCGGACCTCGTCGAGGTTCGGCGTGAGGACGGTCGCACGCGGCAGGAGCTCGTCGCGCAGCGCGACCAGCCCGGCCTCGTCGAACAGCGGATGGCCGTGCATCGACGCCGCGACCGGGTCGACCACGAACGGCACCTTGGCGTCGCGGCCGATCTCGGCCTTGTCGCACGCCGCGGCGACGGCGTGGATGATCTCGGCCGAAGCGAGCATGCCGGTCTTGGCCGCGTTCACGCCCATGTCGGCCGCGACCGCCTCGATCTGCCCGGCGACGATGCTCGCCGGGATGTCGGTGCGGTCGTGGACGCCGAGGGTGTTCTGGACGGTCACGGCGGTGACCGCGACCAGACCGTGCACGCCACAGGTGAGGAACGTGCGCAGGTCCGCCTGAAGGCCGGCGGCACCGCCGGAATCGGACCCCGCGATGGTCAGCGCCGACGGCGGGCTCGGGTTCTCGCTCATGGACCCATTTTCCATGCGCGATCTCAGAGGGTCAGGACGAGCTTCCCGGTCACCCTGCCGCCTTCGCCGACTTCGTGCGCCTTCGCGACGTCTTCGAGAGGGAAGGTCTGGTCGACGTGGACGCGCAATTCACCCTTCTCGATCAGGCCGGTCAGGGCCAGCAGGCCGATCTCGTCGGGTTCGGCGAGCATTCCCGACGTCCGCACGCCCAGCTTCTCGGCCTTCGCGGCGACAGCCTCGCTCACGCCGCCCGGGACCGAGACGAGCAGGCCGCCCGGTTTCACCGCGTCCAGCCAGCGCAGGTCGCTCCGCTCCCCGACCAGCCCGAACACGACGTCCACGCCGGCCGCCGTCGCGGTCTCGTCGCGGTAGTCGATCGGCTCGTCGACACCGAGCTCGCGGAGGAAGTCGTGCTTCCCGGCGCTCGCCGTGCCCAGGACGTACGCGCCGCGTGCCTTCGCCACCTGCACGGCGAGGTGCCCGACCCCGCCCGCGGCGGCGTCGATCAGCACACGCTGTCCAGGCTGGACGTCGGCGATGTCCACGAGACCCTGCCAGGCGGTGAGCCCGGCGAGCGGCAACCCGGCGGCCTGCTCGTGGGTGAGGTTCGCGGGTTTGCGCACGAACTGGCGGGCGGGGGCCGTCACGTATTCGCCGTAGCCCCCGGCCTGCCGGGGGAACCACGGGAAGCCGAGGACCTCGTCGCCGACGGCGAAACGCGTCGTGCCCACGCCGAGCTCCTCCACCACCCCGGACACGTCCCAGCCGAGGACGAACGGTGGCTCGCCCATGAAGACGCCGTAGGCCCGGGTCTTCCAGTCGACCGGGTTGATCCCGGCCGCGCGCACGCGTACGAGTACCTCCGTCGGGCCGGGGGACGGCCGATCGGTTTCGGTCACCTCCAGCACTTCCGGGCCACCAAGCCGCTGCTGGGTCACGACGCGCATCGAAAGCTCCTCCGTTGTTGGTGCTCTCCATGTTCGGCCGCGTGGTCTCTTTTCGCTAGAAGGCACTTAAAGGTAAACTAGGTACCTGATGGAAACCACCTGTGAAGTGCCGGAATCCCCGTGGGACATCTACCTGCGGAACTGCCCGTGCCGAGACGTCCTCGACCTGCTCGCCAACAAGTGGACCGCGCTGGTGCTCGGCGCGCTGACGAGGCGGCCCCACCGGTTCGGCGAACTGCGCCGCGCCGTCGGCGGGATCAGCCAGAAGATGCTGACGCAGAACCTGCGCGCCTTCGAACGCGACGGCCTGGTCACGCGCACGGTCTTCCCGACCACGCCGCCGACCGTCGAGTACGCGCTGACCGAGCGCGGGGCGAGCGCGGGCACGCTGCTCATGGCGGTCAGCGAATGGTCGGTCGCCAACTTCGACGGGATCCTCGAATCGCGTCAGGAGTACGACTCGCGGGTGATGGAGCCCGTCGGCTGAAGTCCTTCGCGGGGGCACGCGGACTTCATCGGGAAGACAGTTCGGCGCACTAACTTGACGAACAATTGGTTCGAACAAGTTATCTGGAGGCTTTCGTGCGCAGAACGCTTTCCCTCCTGTCGGCACTGGTGGCCGTCGCCGGATTGACCTCCGGCGTGGCCACCGCCGCGGCCAAGACGCCGAAGGTACTGGTCATCGGCCTGGACGGGGCCCGCTTCGACAAGCTGATGGCCGCAGACACACCGAACGTCCACGCGCTGGTGGAGCGCGGCTACGCCTCGCGCAGTTCGCTGTACGGCAGCGGGATGGCGCCGACGGTGAGCGGTCCCGGCTGGTCCACGATCCTCACCGGCGTCTGGCCGGACAAGCACAAGGTGAGGGACAACTCCTTCACCGGCAACGACCTCGCCACGCATCCGAGCTGGCTCGCCCGCGCCGAAACCGCGAACCCGGCGCTCGACACCTACGCCGCGGTCGACTGGACGCCGATCGGCGACCGGATCCTGCGTACCGGCCAGGACCGCAAGTTCGTCCGGAACGGCGACAGCGACGGCTACGAGAAAACCGACGAACAGATCGCCGTCGACGCCGAGAAACACCTCAAGCAGGACAAGGCCGACGCCTCGTTCGTCTACTTCGGACAGACGGACATCGCGGGCCACGACCACGGCGCGGACTCCCCGCAGTACGAAGCCAGCCTGCGCACCGACGACGCGCTGATCGGCCGTCTGCTCGCCGCCGTCGAAGCCCGCGCGGACCGCGCGAACGAAGACTGGCTGATCATGATCTCCTCGGACCACGGCCACACGCCGTCGGGCGGGCACGGCGGTGACACGCCCGAGGAACGAATGACGTTCGTGATCGCCGCCGGTGGCACGGTCCCGGCCGGAACCCCCGCCGTGGCACCGAAGATCGTCGACATCGCGCCCACGGTGCTGCGGCACCTCGGCATCGCGGCTCCGGCTGCCTACGACGGCTACGCGCTCGGCGCCGCGCCCTCGGATGTCTTCGACACGGCCGTTTTGAAGGCACGGCAGGACGAGACCGGTGTCCCGGCGGGAGTACTCGGCTGGACGCACGACGCGCCGGGCGGCTGGACCGTGCGCAACGCTTCCGGCATGCCCGCCGGCGTGACGGAGTGGCAGGGCTGGTCCTTCACCACCGACGACTTCTGGACCCGCACCGCTCCCGGCCAGCAGCGCGAGGCGAACGCGCGGGCGCGCGGCGTCTTCGCGGTCGCGGACCCGGACGAGTGGGACGACAAGGGCTCACCTTCTTCGCGTGGGACCTTCGACTCTTCCCTGGTCTCGCCTTCGGCTGATGTCACCGGGAAGTCCACAGTGGACGTCTCGTTCGTCTCGCACTACCGGCAGGACGGGACGCAGCGGGGCGCACTGACGGCGTCGTTCGACGGTGGTCCGGAGCAGAACGTGCTGGCTTACGGGCCGGAATCCGGTACGGCGAACAAGGGCGGCGATGTGCTTTCGGTGCCGACGTCGGCTTCGGTCAAGGTGCCCGCCGGGGCTCGTTCGGTGAAGCTGACCTGGCGGCTCTACGCGGCGGGGAACAACTGGTACTGGGCCGTGGACGCTCCTCGCGTCACGATCCGGTAACGCGTGCAATGAAGGGGCCTTTCATAGCAAAATTTGCTATGAAAGGCCCCTTCATTGCACGCCTCAAGCGTCGCTGAGCCGCCAGAAGGGTGAAACCGGACCGACGCCCGCCCCCAGCGGATACGACTCCGCCACACACCGCTCGATGAACCGTTTGCCCTCGGCGACGGCGGTCGGCACGTCCGCCCCCTTCGCCAGCGAAGACGTGATCGCCGAAGCCATCGTGTCACCGCCGCCGTGCGTGTTCCGCGTGTCGAAGCGAGGCCCGCTCAGCTCCACCCAGGATTCGCCGTCGGACAAGAGATCCACACAGTCCTGAGCAGCGTCGAGGTGCCCGCCCTTCACCAGCACCCACTCCGAACCGAACTCCAGCAACGCCTCCGCCGCCTCGCGCTGGGTCGACGGCCCGGTCACGGAAACGCCGGTCAGCAGCCGCACCTCGTCCAGGTTCGGTGTGATCAGCGTGGCCCGCGGGAAAAGCTCGGTGCGGATCGCCTCCAGCGCCTCCTCGCGCAGCAACGCGTGCCCGGTCATCGAAGCGGCGACCGGGTCGACGACGAACGGCGTGTCCGACGAGCGTCCGATGTGGACTTCATCGAGTGTCTTCGCGACGGCGTTGATGATCTCGGCGGTCGCGAGCATGCCGGTCTTCGCCGCGTCCACGCCCATGTCCGTGGCGACGGCCTTGATCTGCCCGGTCACGACGTCGACCGGGATCTCGCTGAAACCCTGCACGCCCAGCGAGTTCTGCACGGTGACCGCGGTGAGCGCGACCATCCCGTGCACCCCGTTGGCGAAGAAGGTCCGCAGATCTGCCTGGATGCCCGCACCACCACCGGAATCCGATCCGGCGATGGTGAGGGCGGTCCTGGGGGTGGCTGTCACTGATTGACCACCGGCAGGTACACCTTGTTGCCCTGCTCGGCGAACTCGTTCGACTTCTCCGCCATGCCGGCCTCGATGGCCTCCACAGTGGACAGCCCGTGTTCGTCGGCGTACTTGCGGATGTCCTGGGTGATGCGCATCGAGCAGAACTTCGGCCCGCACATCGAGCAGAAGTGCGCCGTCTTCGCCGGTTCCGCGGGCAGCGTCTCGTCGTGGTAGGCGCGAGCGGTGTCCGGGTCCAGCGACAGGTTGAACTGGTCGTTCCAGCGGAATTCGAAGCGGGCCTTGGAAAGCTCGTCGTCCCACTCCTGCGCGTACTGGTGCCCCTTGGCGAGGTCGGCGGCGTGCGCGGCGATCTTGTAGGTGATGACGCCGGTCTTGACGTCGTCGCGGTTCGGCAGGCCGAGGTGCTCCTTCGGCGTGACGTAGCAGAGCATCGCCGTGCCGTACCAGCCGATCTGCGCCGCGCCGATGGCCGAGGTGATGTGGTCGTACGCCGGCGCGATGTCGGTCGCGAGCGGGCCGAGGGTGTAGAACGGCGCCTCGCCGGTCAGCTTCTCCTCGAGTTCGACGTTCTCCTTGATCTTGTGCATCGGCACGTGGCCGGGGCCTTCGATCATCACCTGGACGTCGTGTTCGCGGGCGATGTGCGTGAGCTCGCCCAGCGTCTCCAGTTCGGCGAACTGCGCGCGGTCGTTGGCGTCGGCGATCGAGCCGGGCCGCAGGCCGTCACCGAGCGAGAACGTGACGTCGTACTCGCGCAGGATCTCGCAGAGTTCGGCGAAATTGGTGTACAGGAACGATTCCTTGTGGTGCGCGAGGCACCAGGCCGCCATGATCGAGCCGCCGCGCGAGACGATGCCCGTCACCCGGCGCGCGGTCAGCGGGATGTACCGCAGCAGCACCCCGGCGTGCACGGTGACGTAGTCGACGCCCTGCTCGCACTGTTCGATGATGGTGTCGCGGTAGACCTCCCACGACAGCTTTTCCGGCTCCCCGTTGACCTTTTCCAGCGCCTGGTAGATCGGCACGGTGCCGACCGGCACCGGTGAGTTGCGGACGATCCACTCGCGGGTCTCGTGGATCCGCTTGCCGGTGGAGAGGTCCATGATCGTGTCGGCGCCCCAGCGGGTGGCCCACACCATCTTGTCGACCTCTTCCTCCACAGAGGACCAGACGGCCGAGTTGCCCATGTTGGCGTTGATCTTCACCAGGAACTTCTTGCCGATGATCATCGGCTCGGTCTCCGGGTGCTTGCGGTTGGCGGGGATCACCGCACGACCGCGGGCGACCTCGTCCCGCACGAATTCCGGCGAGCAGCGCTCGCGTGCCGCGACGTACTCCATCTCGCGGGTGATGACACCCTGTTTCGCCCAGCCGAGCTGGGTGTTGTGCTCACGACCGTCGGCCCAGCCGGCACGCAATCGATGCAGTCCACTGTGGACATCGATCTGCGCGTCGTCGTCGGTGTACGGGCCGGAGGTGTCGTAAACGTCGAAATGCTCGCCGTTCGAAAGGTCGATCCGCCGCGCGGGAACCCGGAGCCCGGATTCCGTCCGGTGGTAGATCTTGCGGGAACCGGTGATCGGCCCGGTGGTCACGGTCGGCGTGATGCCCTGGGCATTCTTTTCAAAGGCACTGTCAAGCGTCGTCAACGACGTTCACTCCCTACGCCGGCATTACCCGGTCAGGTTCATGCGGTCGGCGGCGCCGGGTCTTCCAGAAAAAGACTCCAGCCGCCCTCTCAGCCCGCCATGGCGCGAGCTCCCGCGTTGTTTGGTTGTGCCCCGACCATGCCACGCCGGGGCTCGGACAATCAACCCTCCAAGGCGACGGTCACTCCGAAGCCGACCAGAAGGCCGCCGGACGTGCGCTCCGGCCTCAGCTTGACGCGATCGCGGCGCAGCCACTCACCCAGGCGTGTGACCAGGAAGGCGAGCCAACTGGGGGAGGAACGAGATCGCGAACGCGCTCGCCTTCGGGTTGCTCACGTTGATCAGGAAGACCGCGCCCGCGATGCGCAAGATGTCGTAGGCGACCGGTGAGGCGACGAGGAGCGCGGTGAGACCGAAGACCGCGGCGAGCCCCCAGAACGCGATGCCCGCCTCGATACCCGCGACGGTGGCGGACGCGTTCCGGCGTGAGCCCTTCGCCGACTGCTTGATCAGCATCACCGTCGCCGGGCCGGGGACGAACGCCAAGAGGTTCGGCATGCCCCCGATCGCCGGCGACGGGGCCTGTCGACAGCAACGCGATTTCCGGGGCCGACATGTCGACAGCGTTAGCGGTTCACCGGTTTGGAGCATGTGCGCGCGGGGGATTCACGACACAATCCCGGAGGTTCTGCACCGTTACAGAAGTCTGGGGTGGATATGCGAAAACTCATGCTCCCGGCACTGGCAGGCGTGCTGGTCGCGGGGCTGGTCCCGGCGGTGGCCGCGGCACAGGGCGGTGAGGCGCCCGGTGCGCCCGGCGCCCATCCGAGCTGGCTCCCGGCGGACAAGACCGGGTTCGGCACCGCCCGCGAACGCGCGAGCAACGTCTGGTTCACGCTTCAAGGTGGCCGGCTCGCCGAGGTCTACTACCCGGATCTGTCCACGCCGAGCGTCCGCGCGCTCGACCTCGTCGTCACCGACGGGACGAGCTTCGCGACGGTCGATTCCTCGGCCAAGGCGCAGCAGGTGCGCCGCACCGATGGCCTCACCTACGAACAGACCATCACCGACGACCAGCGCCGCTGGAAGCTCCGCAAGACCTACGTCACCGACCCGGCGCGCGCGAGTGTGCTGATCGACGTCGACTTCGTTTCGCTGACCGGCCGTCCGTACCAGGTGTACGCGGTCGCGGATCCCGATCTCACGAACGAAGGATCCGACGACTCCGCACGCACCGATGGGGTGAACGCGGTCGCGTCCGACGCGAAGACCGCTGTCGCACTGACCGCGGAACCGGCGTTCTCTCGCACTTCCGTCGGCTACGCGGGTTCCTCCGACGGCATCACGCAGCTGACGAAGTCCTTCGCCCTCAAGGATTACGCGACCGCGGCCAAGGGCAACGTGCTGATCACCGGGCAGACGTCCGCCGACGGTGTCCGCTCACGGGACTTCACGCTTTCGCTCGGCATGGGCGCGAAGGACACCGACGCGCTCGCCACCGCGAAAGCCTCGCTACGGCGCGGATTCGCCGACGCCGCCCGCGCGTACGACCGCGGCTGGAAGCAGTACCTCCGCCAGGTGAAGGGCGCGCCGTCGTCGCTCAAGACCAAGCAGGAACGGGACCTCTACCAGGCGTCCGTGCTCATGCTCGCGGCGAGCGAGGACAAGATCCACCAGGGGGCGCTCATCGCGTCGCCGAGTATGCCGTGGAGGTTCGGGAACAACGACCCGGAATGGTCGCCGTCGGGCACCTATCACCTGGTCTGGCCGCGCGACCTCTACCAGATCGCGACCGGCCTGCTCGCCGCCGGCGACCGCGACGCCGCCAACCGGTCGATCGACTACATGTTCGGCACGCAGCAGCTGCCGGACGGGCATCTGCCGCAGAACAGCCACGTCGACGGCACGCCGTACTGGACCTCCATCCAGCTCGACGAGACCGCGCTGCCGATCGTGCTCGCCCAGCAGCTCGGCCGCACCGACGCCAAGACCTGGACGGGTGTGCGCAAGGCGGCGGAATTCCTCTTGTCCTACAAGGCGGACAATGGGCACGCGTCGCCGTACAGCCAGCAGGAGCGCTGGGAAGAACAGGACGGCTACTCGCCTTCGACGATCGCCGCGGTGATCGCCGGACTGGTCTGCGCGGCCGACATCGCCAAGGCGAACGGCGCCGGCGCCGACGCGAAGCGCTACCTCGACACCGCCGACGCGTTCAAGGCGAAGCTCGCCCAATGGACGGTGACCACGAACGGCCCGCTGTCGAAGGACCCGTACTTCGTCCGGCTGACCAAGGACGGCAACGCGAACAACGGCACGAAGTACAACCTCGGCAATTCCAGCGTGACCATGGACCAGCGCGCCGTGACCGACGCCGGGTTCCTCGAACTGGTGAGGCTGGGCATCTACCGCGCCGACGATCCGGTGATCAGGAACAGCGTCAAGGTCACCGACGCCGACATCGCCTTCACCACCCCGACGGGTCAGTTCTGGCACCGCTACACGAAGGACGGTTACGGCGAGAAGGCGGACGGGGCGCCGTGGGACTACACGTTCCCGGCGGAAAGCCGGACCACTTTCGGGCGACTGTGGCCGCTGCTCGCGGGTGAACGCGGCGAGTACGACCTCGCCGCCGGTGACCGCGGTACGGCCGCGAAGCGCCTTCGCGACCTGGGGCGCGTCAGCAGCTCCGGGGACACGATGCCGGAGCAGGTCTGGGACGAGAACGCGCCTTCGGGGCAGCCTGGCTTCCCGGCGGGCACTCCGACGGCGTCCGCGACACCGTTGGCCTGGACGCACGCCCAGTACCTGCGGCTCGCGTGGTCGGTGCAGGCGGGGAAGGTGATCGAGCAGCCGCGGGTGGTGCGGTGCCACTTCCTGGGCTGCTGACCCTCGCGTGACGCCATGAAAGGTCCTTTCCTTGCAAATTTTGCAAGGAAAGGACCTTTCATAGCACGCGGAACGGGTGCGAGAGGGTCAGTCGTCGGCCGATTCGGGCTGAGCCTCCGGCAGCCACGAGCTGCCCGGAACGCCCCATTTGTTCGACTTGAGCATTTTCTTCGCCGCGCGAGCGTGGCGCCCCACCAGCCGGTCGAGGTAGATGAAGCCGTCCAGGTGATCGGTCTCGTGCTGCAGGCAGCGCGCGAAGTAGCCGGTTCCTTCGACCTCGATCGGATTACCTTCGACGTCGAAGCCGGTGACCTTCGCCCACGAAGCGCGTCCGGTCGGGTACGACTCGCCGGGCGCCGACAGGCAGCCTTCCCAGTCGTCGTCCGGATCCGGCATGGTCTCCGGGATCTCCGACGTCTCGAGCTTCGGGTTCACCACGACGCCCTTGTGGCGCGTGCCCTCGTCGTCGGGGCAGTCGTAGACGAACACGCGCAGGTCGAGGCCGATCTGGTTGGCCGCGAGGCCCACCCCTTCGGCGGCGTACATGGTCTCGAACATGTCGTCGACGAGGGTGCGCAGCTTGTCGTCGAACTCGGTGATCTCCCGAGTCGGGTTGTGCAGCACTGGCTCGCCGGCGATCACGATGGGATGGACGGTCACGCGCGCAGTTTAGTCGGACCCTTCTGGTACACCCTTACCCATGACGCGCCGACGCCGATACCGAGGCCGGGCGCCGGTTCCGTGGTCTAATGGCGCCGCGGAATGACAAGCCTGTGGTTTCACGCCGCCGAGCACTGACCTGATTGCGAGGAGTCGGATGGACGCCGCGGAGTCGATGGCCGAGCCCGACCAGCCGTCCCCGTCGGAGACCGTGAACGGCCTCAGCGAGCGCGAGCTCGACATGCTCGCGTTCGAACGTCAGTGGTGGAAATACGCCGGCGCGAAGGAACAGGCGATCCGCGAACGCTTCTCTATGTCGTCGACGCGCTATTACCAGTTGCTGAACCGGCTGCTCGAGAAGACCGAAGCCATGCAGGCCGACCCGATGCTGGTGAAGCGCCTGCGAAAGACGCGAGCGGCCCGGCAGCGCAATCGCGCGGCCCGGCGACTGGGGATCGATCTCTCATGAGTCTGTTTTCGGGGCTGTCCCGGCCGATGAAGGCCGCCGGACTGGCCTTGGTCGGTGTCGCCGTGATCGCCGCCGTGATCGGCGGAATCACCCTGACCAGTGGCGGCGGTGATTCGGACACCGCCACGCCGCCCGGCACCACGCCCACGTCGGCAGAGCCTTCGGACGGTGCGACCCAGCCTTCGTCTCCGGCGCCGGGTTCGCCTTCGGCCAGCACGCCGCCCGCCTCGTCGGCGCCGCCGTCGAGCGCGCCCGCGAGTTCCGCCCCGCCGGCGAGTCAGCCGGGTCAGCCCGGTCCTGGGCAGCCCGGTGGCGATCAGCAGGCGTCCCACAAGTGGGTGACCGTGCGGGTCTACAACAACAGCACGGTCCAGGGGCTCGGCGAGCAGGCCGCGAAGGACTTCCGCGCTTCCGGCTGGAACGTCTCCGAGGTCAAGGGCTATCCGGGCAGGCTCCCCGAGACCGTGGCCTACTTCCGGCCGGGCACCGACGAGGAAGCGGCCGCG
This sequence comes from Amycolatopsis sp. WAC 01375, assembly GCF_003947325.1. NCBI lineage: Bacteria > Bacillati > Actinomycetota > Actinomycetes > Pseudonocardiales > Pseudonocardiaceae > Amycolatopsis > Amycolatopsis sp. WAC 01375. Next base: position 126,866 of record NZ_QHHW01000016.1, on the reverse strand, counting down.
AAGGCGCTGGCGCTGGAGTTCGGTTTCCGCGCCGAGCCCAGGTTCAAGGAGATCGAGAACATCGGCCCTGGCGTGATCGTCATCCTCACCAAGGATTACAAGACCAACGACAAAGACGGCTCCTAGCAGCTACGGAAAGGGCCCTCTTCCTCGCGAGGAAGAGGGCCCTTTCCGTACTCAGGCCTGGTTCTGCGCGTAGGCCTCCAGCGCCGCGAGCTGTGCCGGGTCGAGCGACGGCCGGACGGCCTCGGCCGCCTTCGTCAGATGCGTGGCGTTGACCTCCTTGGCCTCCAGCGACTCGCGCATCGCGGTCAGCGCGGCCTCCCTGATCAGTGCCGCGCAGTCCGCCGCCGAGTAACCGTCCAAAGTGGCCGCATACGCCGCGAGGTCCACATCGGACGCGAGCGGCGTGTTCTTGGCGCTGGCGGCCAGGATCGCCTCGCGCGCGTGCGCGTCCGGCGGTGGGACGTAGACGCGGCGCTCCAGCCGTCCCGGCCGCAGCAGCGCCGGGTCGACCAGTTCCGGCCGGTTCGTCGCACCGAGGACGACGACCTCGCGCATCGGCTCGACACCGTCCAATTCGGTCAGCAGGGCCGCGACGACCCGGTCCGACACGCCGGAGTCCGAGGACTGGCCGCGGCGCGGGGCGAGCGCGTCGATCTCGTCGAGGAAGATCAGCGACGGCGCGGCCTCGGCGGCGCGGCGGAAGAGTTCCCGCACCGCGCGCTCGGACTCGCCGACCCATTTGTCCATCAGTTCGGCGCCCTTGACCGCGAAGACGTTCAACGCGCCGGTGCCCGCGAGCGCGCGGACCAGGAACGTCTTGCCACCGCCCGGCGGGCCGTACAGGAGCACGCCGCGCGGCGGATCGACGCCGAGCCGGGCGAACGAGTCCGGGTAGCGCAGCGGCCACAGCACCGCTTCGGTGAGCGACTGCTTGACGTCCGTCATGTTGCCGACGTCGTCGAGCGTCAGTCCGCCGGTGGCCAGATTGTCCGAAGTGGACATCGAGATGGGGCGGACGGTGGTCAGCGCGTCGAGCAGGTCCTGCTGGGAGATCCGCGGCTCGTCGGCGTCACGCTGCCGCAGCGCGGCTCGAAGGGCGGCGTCGCGGCGGAGCGCGATGAGATCCGCGGCCACGAAACCGGGCGTGCGCTCGGCGATCGGGCCGACGTCGACGCCGGACTCCAGCGGGGCTTCGCGCAGGAGCACGCGCAGGAGTTCCGTGCGGGTCTTCGAGTCGGGGAGCGGCAGGCCGAGTTCGCGATCGAGCAGGTCCGCGGCGCGCAGCCGGGGATCGGTCGACTCGGTCCGTCCCGTGGTGGCGATGACCGCGAAACCCTTGCTGCGCAAGGCTTTACGCAGGTCGTCGAGGACGACCGTCGCGAGCGGTGGCGGCTGGGACGCGGGCAGCAGCGCGTCGATGTCGGTGATCAGCAGGACGGCGGGGTCTTCGTCGCGGGTGGCCTGTTCGATCGCCGATCGGAGCCGCGCGGCGGCCACGTTCGGATCGAGGACGGCGATGTTCGGCGCCGCGAGCGACACCACCCGCACCTTCTCGGCCTGCGCCACGGCGCGGACCAGCGTCGCCTTCCCGACGCCTTCCGGCCCGGACAGCAGGACCCCGAGATGCGCCGACGTCCCGAGCTTCGCCAACAGCTCCGGACGGTGGAAGGCCAGGTCGAACCATTCGGCGAGCTTGCGCGCGGCCGATTCGGAGCCGGCGAGATCCGACAGGGGAGGCACGGACTCCTCGGCCACTTCGTCGACCCGCTCGTCTTCGACGATCTCGGCGTCGATGAAGTCCTCGTGGGGTGTGGAGGGCGTGCTGCGCACCAGCGTCGTCCCGGCACGGGCCGGGACGGCGGCGGGCTCGGCCTCGCCGGTGCGGGCGCCGTCACGCCAGCTGACCACAGTGGACGGTCCGACGGCGACCGGTCCCGGCGGCTCGGTGGCGGTGACGGTGAGCAGTTCGTTCGTCCACGTCATGCCGATGGCGCGGGAGAGCTGGCCGCGGACCGCGGAGACGTCGGAGCCCGGCGCGGGCGCGAGGTCCTGGGGGAGCAGGGAAACGGCGTCGCCGACGGTCAGGACCTTGCCGATCAGGGCGAGCCTCAGGGTGTGCGGGGACAGCGAGACACTCGCCATCCTCGAACCCGACACGGTGACCGTCTTCGCGGCCGACACCTCCGCCGGCGTCACGACCACTTCCGCTCCCTCGGTCACGCCGAGGTTCGACATCGTGACGTCGTCGAGGAGGATCACGCCCGGGATCCCCTCCGCGTCCGACGGGGCGGCCAGCGCCGAGCTGACGCGGGCGCCGGTGACGCGGACGGCGTCCCAGGCCATCAGGCCGAGCGCGTCGAGGACTTCGGGATGCAGCCGGACGACGCCGCGGCGGGAGTCCAGGGCGGACGGGGTGTGCCGGACGGTCAGCGTGATCTGGGGTGCGCTCACCCCGTCACCCTATCTACGCGGCGGGCTCCCAGTGGTCGCCGCGCGCCGCTCGAGCCTCACGACCGCGATCGCCCGAGTACATGAAGGCCCCCTTCCTTGCGCTGGGCGCAAGGAAGGGGGCCTTCATGTACTCGACTTCCGAGTTGTCCACAGGCTCACCCACTTGTGGACAACTCCCGCCTCCGACCCCCGTTCCCCCCGGCCCCGTCAGTGGGCACCGATACGCTGGGCGCGGGGCCGTCCCCCAGGGACGGGCGGGGGGCTGGGGTGGCGCGGGTCAGCGTTTCCGGAGGCCGATCCGGCGCCACGAGCGGCGCCGCGGGCCGCGGCCGTTGTCTCGGTCCTTGTCGGTGCTGATGGTGCGCGGAGCGCGGGCGACGTGCTGTTCGCCTCGCTGGAGCCGGACGCGCTGGGCGGCCCCGGCCACCACCCGCCGCAGCGGCGGGCGGCGCAGACCCAGACGGCGGCGGCTCGAAGAGCGCCGGATCGCGCGCCGTTCCCTTGGCGGCGCCATCCACGCCTCCGGGTGCTTCGCCAGCCAGCGGTGCCGATACACCGAGTACGGGATGTGCGCCAGGTACAGGATCAGCGCGATCGCCAGCGCCACCAGCGGGAACTGGATGATCGCGGCGGCCAGCAGGCCAACCCCGACCAGCAGCGGCGCGATCGCCTTCGGCGGCGCCTTCACCGTCTTCAGCGAAAGCGTCGGGATCCGGCTGATCAGCAGCGCGGCCACGGCGATCGTCCACACCCACACCATGTACTGGTGCGACCACCAGCCCTGCCCGAACTGCAGCTCCAGGATCAGCGGCAGCATCGCCAGCAGACCACCGGCGGGCGCGGGCACACCGACGAAGAACTCGCCCGCGTACGGCGGCTGCTCGGTGTCCTCGATCAGCGTGTTGAACCGCGCCAGCCGCAGGATCATGCAGACCGCGAAGATCAGCGACGCCACCCAGCCGATCCGCTCGCCTTCGGCGTGCCAGACGTACAGCACCAGCGCGGGAGCGACACCGAACGAGATGCCGTCGGACAGCGAGTCGAGCTCCTGCCCCATCTTCGACGTCGCGTCCAGCAGCCGCGCGATCCGGCCGTCGAGACTGTCGAGCACCGCGGCGATCCCGATCGACGCGATCGCCATCGGGTAGTTGCCGATCAGCGCGAACTGCACCGACGACAGACCGGCGCACAGGGCGAGCACCGTGATGGCGTTCGGCAACAGCCGGACGCCGGGAGTTGTCGTGGTCACGCGGACCATGGATCAGCCTTCCGGGTGCGGCGCCGTGGGCAGCTCGGCGATCGGCGTCTCGCCGCCGATCGTGCGCTGGCCCTTCGAGACGAGAACCCTGCTGCCCGGCGGCAGATACAGGTCGACTCGCGAGCCGAAGCGGATGATGCCGTACGTCGAACCGACACCGACCTTGTCACCCTCGCGGATCTCACAGAGGATGCGCCGCGCCACCAGCCCGGCGATCTGCACCACGACGAGCTCGTGACCGTCTTCGGTGCGCATGAGCACGGAGTTGCGCTCGTTGTCGTCGCTCGCCTTGTCCAGGTCCGCGGACAGGAACTTCCCGGGCCGGTAGGCGACCCGCTCGATCACGCCCGACGCCGGGACCCGCTGGACGTGCACGTCGAACACCGACAGGAACACGCTCACCCGCATCCGCGGTTCGGCGGACAGCCCCAGCTCGGGCGGCGGCACGGCCTCCTCGATCAGCGAGACCAGGCCGTCCGCCGACGCGACCGCGAGGCCGGACTGGGCGGGCGGCACCCGCTTGGGCTCACGGAAGAACGCGGCCGTGGCGGCCGTCGCGAGCGCGCCGAGGACGCCGAGGGGCTTGGAGACCTTCCGCAGCACCAGCGTCGCGGCGAGGCCACCGAGCACGAACGGCCTGCCGGCCGGGTGCATCGGCGGAACGGTCTCGCGGGCCAGCTTCACGGCGTGCGTGAGTGGGTTTCCAGTGGATTCCGGCCGGTTGCCGCTCATTGGTCGGGTTCACCGCAGTTCGTGTCGGGGGGTTGGGTATGAAGAGCCACCACGCTACCGCCCTGTCCTGGCCAGGGCCGTGCCTCCCCCGGAAGGGTTTCCCCGGCGTGGGTGGGAGGCACCACATCCCGGTAACGGTCGGTGGAAATGAGCGATAACTCTAGGTGATTGAAGCCGATCGCCGACCTTGAGGACCCGCGAATGCCCGCCAGCCCGGACCCCGCAGGCGAGCGACTCGCCGAGCTGTTCCGAGCCTGGAAGAGGGACATTTCGGCGGCGCCGATGCCTTCTCTCGTAGACCCCGTCCGCGCCGCCTCGGTCATCGCCGAGGCACGCGCGTCCGGATGCATATGCCCCCCGACGGCATATGCACCCGGACGCGGCCGCTGGAACTGAGCGAACGTCCCACTCTAGTTCGCCGGACGCCCGTGATCACCCGTCGCGAGAAAACCGTTACCAACCGTCACTCCCTTGATCACCTGCGGGAGGCGTCGCTCCGCCCGGAGCCGCGCACCAGCCGCAGCAGGGCGAGCAGCACGATCGAACCGAGAATGGCGACGCCGAAGCTGGGGAAGTCGAACTCGAAGCTCCGCTCGGTGCCCGTCGCGAGCCGGTAGATGAAACCGCCGAGCGCCGCCCCGAGCACGCCGATCAGGATGCTGAACAGGCAGCCACCCCGCCGATCCGGACCGCCGACCATGACGTTGGCCAGCCACCCGGCGATGGCGCCGAACACGATCCACGAGAAGAAACCCATGCCGTCGAGGTTACGTGGAGTGCGGGAGTCGAACCCGGTGGCGCCGTCACCTCGGGTTGGTCGTGAGTGGCGATTCGGGTTCTAACCCGAATCGCCACTCACGACCAACCCGACCCATCGCCCCCGGCGCACACAACAACTCTTGTACAAGAGTCGTTGTACAACTACTGTTGTGTGTCATGGCCGACCGTGAGGTACGTGAAGTCCACGATTCGAAAGTGCTCGCCGCGATGTCGCATCCGTTGCGGCGCCGCCTGCTCGACGTCCTGCGCCTCGACGGCCCGTGCACGGCGTCCGTGCTCGCCGAGCGGACCGGGCAGGCGGTCGGGAACGTCAGTCACCACCTGAAGGTGCTGGCAGCCAGCGACCTCGTCGAGGAGGCACCCGAACTGGCTCGAGACCGGCGCGAGCGCTGGTGGCGCCGCGTGGGTTACGCGGTTTCCTGGTCGCCGTCGGACTTCCCCGACGATCCGGTCGCGGCCGCCGCCGAGTCTCTCGCCCTCGAACGCCAGGTTTCCATGGCGCGCCAGTGGTTCGCCGAACGCGACACCTACCCCGAGGAGTGGCATCGCGCCGCCTTCGCCACCGACAGCTGGGCGAAGATGTCGGTCGCTGAACTGGCCGAACTCGAAGAAAAGGTCCACGAGCTGATCAAGTCCTACAGCGGCCGTGAGATCCCGGACGACGGCCAGGAACGCCGCCCCGTCTTCATCTCCACCCGCGCCGTCCCGGCCCGCCCGTGACCACCCGCGAACGCGGCGGATTGCTGCGCTCACGCGATTTCCGGCTGTTGTGGACCGGTGAGACGACCAGCGTGCTCGGCAGTTCCATCGCCGTCGTCGCGCTGCCACTCGTCGCGGTGGTCACGCTCCAGGCGAGCACGTTCGCGGTCGGGCTGCTGACCGCGGTCGCCTGGCTGCCGTGGCTGCTGATCGGCCTGCCCGCCGGCGCCTGGGTCGACAGACGGCCGAAACGCCCGATCATGCTGGCCTGCAACACCGTCTCCATGCTCGTGTTCCTGAGCGTCCCGGTCGCCGCCTGGTTCGGGTTGCTCACGATGACCCAGCTGCTCGTCGTCGCCTTGGCGGGCGGCGTCGCGAAGGTGTTCTTCAACGTCGCATACCGCGCGTACCTGCCTTCGCTGGTCGAGAAGAAGGACCTCCAGGAAGCCAACGAAAAGCTGCAGGGGAGCGAGTCCGCCGCGCAGATCGGCGGACCCGGTCTCGCCGGTCTGCTGGCGCAGGGTTTCGGCGCCGTCGCCGGGGTGCTCGCCGACGCCGTCAGTTTCGGGATCTCCGTGCTGTGCCTGCGATCCATCCGCTATCGCGAGCCCGAACGCCCGGCGAAGACGCGATCACGGCTGCGGGACGAGATCCGCGAGGGCCTCGATTTCGTGGTCCACGACCGGTACTTGCTGGTCTTGGCGGTCTTCGGCGCGGTCTCGAATGTCGCGCTCATGGGTTACCAGTCGATCGAAGTCGTCTTTCTCGCCCGCGATCTAGGCGTGGGAGAGGCGACCGTCGGGCTCGTGCTCGCGCTCGTCGGCGCGGGCGGCGTCGCCGGTGCCGCGCTTTCGGGCAAGCTCGCCGCGCGGATCGGCACCGCGCGCGCCTTCGTGCTCTGCGAGGCCTTCGGGGCGCTGATGATGTTGCTGGGACCGCTCGCCCAAGGCGGCTGGGGGCTCGCGTTCTTCGTCGCCGCCGGGTTCGCGCTCAGCGCCGGGGTGGTCGGCTCGAACGTCCTCAACGCCACCTTCAAACAGCGGTACGTCCCGGCGTCGATGTTCGGCAGGGTCACCGCGAGCATGTCCGTGCTCAGCTTCGGCGCGATCGCGCTCGGCGGCCTGCTCGGCGGGATCCTCGGCGAGACCGCCGGGGTGCGGCAGACGCTGGGCCTGATGGCCGGGCTCGAGGTCGTCGCCGTCTTCGCGCTCCTGTTCACGCCAGTCGGCCGGTGCCGCGACTTCCCGACCTGACACCCCGCAATTCGTCACCTACTTGCGACGGTGCCCGGGCGCAAGTAGGTGACGAATTGCGGGCGGGCGGACGTCAGAGCAGCAGGACGTCCACCTCGTCGCCCTGCTCGGCCGAGTCCACGTCCTCCGGCAGGACGATCAGGCAGTTCGCCTGGGTGAACGACGCCAGCAGATGCGATCCCGGCCCGCCGCGCGGCCCGACGATGCCGGTGACCTCGCCTTCGGAATGCGTGTAGAAGCCCCGCCGGAACTGGCGCCGTCCGGCGGGGGAGGTCATCGCCTCGGTCAGCCGGGCCCGCACGCGCTGCCGGTCGACGCCCGCGTGCCCCATCGCCGCGAGCAACGCCGGCCGCAGGAACGCTTCGAACGAGACGAGCACGCTCACCGGGTTGCCCGGCAACGTCACCACCGGCACGCCGTTCCACCGTCCGCAGCCCTGCGGCCCGCCCGGCTGCATCGCGACCTTCCGGAACTCCACGCCCTGCCCGGTCAGCGCGTCTTTCACCACTTCGTACGCCCCCGCGCTGACCCCGCCCGAAGTCACCAGCAGGTCCACGTCCGCCAGCCGCGGCTCGATCACCGCGCGGAACTCGTCCACGTCGTCGACGACACTGCGCACGACCTCGGCCTCGCAGCCGAGCGCGCGGATCGCCGACGCCAGCATGATGCTGTTCGACTCGTAGATCTGCCCGTGCCGCAAGGGCTCCGGCGCGTCGACGAGTTCGGTCCCGGTGGACACGACGAGCACCTTCAACGGCCTGAACACGGGCACCTCGGCGAGCCCGACCGCCGCCGCGAGCCCCAGCTGCGCCGGGCCGAGCACGGTTCCGGCCGAAAGCGCCACCGTGCCCTCGACGACGTCTTCACCCTGGCGCCGGATATGCGCCCCCGGGACGGCCGTCCTGAGAATCCGGACGTCCGTCACACCACCGTCGGTGTGTTCCACCATCACCACCGCGTCGGCGCCGGGAGGCAGCGGGGCGCCGGTCATGATCCGGTGCGCGGTGCCCGGCTCCAGTTTCGTGATGTCGACGCGGCCGGCGGGGATGTCCTCGGTGACCGGCAGCGTCACCGGCGCTTCGGCGGCGGAGGCGATGTCTTCGGCGCGGACCGCGTAACCGTCCATCGCCGAGTTGTCGAAAGGCGGTAGCGAAACCCCCGCGCGCACGTCCTCGGCGAGGACGAGCCCGGCGGCGGAGGCGAGCGGAAGGCGGATGACAGGGGCGTTTCCGAGCAGGCCGGTGACGGTCTCACGGTGGGCGTCGACGGAGATCACGCAGACCATCCTCCTCGGTCGGGGGTCGCATGCAAGACTCTGCGCGTCACAACGACCACCGGGGAGAAGAAGACATGCAGGTTCAGATCCGTCACCAGCCGTCGTTCGCGGTGGCGAGGCTCGTCCTCGCCCCGGGCGAGCCGGCGCAGGTCGAGTCTGGCGCGATGATGGCGACGAGCTACGGCGTGCAGGTCCAGTCGCAGGCGCAGGGCGGCATCATGAAGGGGCTCGGCCGCGCCTTCCTCTCCGGCGAGTCCTTCTTCATCTCCACCTACACCGCCCCGCAGAACGGCGGCTGGGTCGACGTCGCCGCGAACCTGCCCGGCGACATGCAGATCATCAACCTCGACGGCCGCACCGGCTGGTGCGTCACCCGCGGCTCGTGGCTCGCGTCGTCGCACGGCGTGCAGACCGAGACCAAATGGGGCGGGCTCAAGAACCTCGTCGGCGGCGAGGGCGGCTTCCTGACCCACGCGACGGGACAGGGCCCGCTGGTCGTGGCCTGCTACGGCGCGCTGGAGACGGTCACCCTGCAGCAGGGCGAGGTGATCACCATCGACACCGGGCACGTCGTCGCGTTCGCCGACACCCTCCAGTACCAGATCCGCAAGGTGGCCACCGGCGTCATCCAGTCGATGAAGAGCGGTGAAGGCCTCGTCTTCGACTTCGCCGGTCCGGGCCAGCTGCTCACCCAGACCCGCAACCCGTCGGCGCTGTCCGCCTGGGTGATCGCCCAGGTCCCCTCCCGCTGAGCGCATGCGGGTCCAGACGAGGCACACCCCGAACTTCGGGGTCGCACGCGTGCTGCTGTCCCCCGGCGAGGCCGTCCAGGCCGCCGGGGACACCATGCTGGCCAGCAGTTTCGGCATCACCGAAACCGTTCCCGCCCGCGGTGGTTCACGGGCGGGCAAGGCCGCGCCTTCGGTGTTCAACGCGCCGGAGGGCGGCGGCTGGATCGACTTCGCGCCGCTGACCGCCGGTGACGTCTACCCGCTGGAGTTCACCGGCGGGGCGGGCTGGTGCGTGAGCCGGGACGCGATCCTCGCCCGGCCGGCGACCGTCCGGCTCGATCCAGGCTGGGCGCCGCTGCAGAAACTCTTCGGGGCCGACTCCGGTTTCCTGGAGCACTACAGCGGGACCGGTCCGCTCGTGCTGGCCGCGCAAGGCCCGGTCGACGCCTTCGAGCTCACCGCGGGCGAACTCGTCACCGTGCGGCCGGACTTCCTGCTCGCCTACCCGGACACCGTGCAGTGCCGCCTCCGCGCGGTCGACCAGTCCGGCCCGCAGTCCGTCCGCACCGGCGAAGGGCTCGCGCTGGACTTCGCGGGACCAGGACGCGTCCTTGTGCAAGCGCGCAATAGGCGGCTTTCTCGCGGATGACCTTAAGACGAATTGAGCATTGCCGACGCCGGTGATTCGGGTAGCGTGAACTGCACTCGAAACCGCCGTCCGGGGCAGGCGAGGCCGGCGGATCCTGTGCTGAGGGAGTGCGTCGTGGCAGTCGGCACCGTCAAATGGTTCAACTCGGAAAAGGGCTACGGATTCATAGAATCCACCGAAGGGCCCGACGTCTTCGTCCACTACTCGGCCATTCAGGCCGACGGATTCCGGACGCTCGACGAGGGCGATCGCGTGGAATTCGAAGTCCAGTCCGGGCGCGACGGGCGGAGTCAGGCGGCGGACGTCCGCAAGGTCTCATAGCAGGACTTCGGCCGACCCCCGGCGGCCTCCGGAACTGGCGCGTTACGCTTCGCTGCGTGACAGGCGATGAGTCGGGGGACCTGACCGGTCGCCGGCTGGGCAACTACCGCATCGACGGTGTGCTCGGCAAGGGCGGCATGAGCGTGACCTACAAGGCCACGGACGTGCGGCTCGGACGCAAGGTGGCACTGAAGGTCATCGGTGATCACCTCGGGGCCGACGCCGAGTTCCGCGAACGCTTCGTCGACGAGGCGCGGAACACGTCCGCGATCGACCATGCCAACGTCGTGCCCTTGTACGACTTCGGCGAGCTCGAAGGCATGCTCTACATCGCCATGCGGATGGTCGACGGCGGGGACCTCGCCGGGCTGATCTCGGGTGGCCCGATCGCGCCCGCCCGTGCGCTGACCATGCTCGACCAGGTCGCCGACGCGCTCGACACCCTGCACAACCGGGGTCTCGTGCACCTCGACGTCAAACCGGCGAACGTCCTGGTCACCAGCAAGGAGACCTCGCGCGAGCACGTCTACGTCGCCGACTTCGGCCTGACCCGCCGCGGCGCCACCGGGCACCGCACCCGCGGCGGCGACTTCCTCGGCTCGCCAACGTACGCGGCCCCCGAGCACCTGCGCGGCGAGCCGCTCGACGGCCGCACCGACCAGTACGCGCTCACCTGCGTCCTCTACGCCTGCCTGACCGGCAGCCCGCCCTTCAAGGGCGACGTGCAGACGGTCATCAAGGGGCATCTGAACGGGGAGCCCCCGGCCATCTCGCGGATCGTCGGCCTGCCTGCCGGGATCGACGAGGTCGTCCGGAAGGGAATGGCGAAGAATCCCGCCGATCGCTACCCCAACTGTGTTGAGATGATCGCGGCCGCCAGGCGCGCGCTCGGTCCGCTCGCGACTTCGAACGAGCCGCCCGGCCCGCCCGGGGCCGCGGCGCCGGTCCAGCAGACCGCACCGCAGCAGGCGCCACGGCAGAACACGCCGCCACAGGGAGAGGGGGGCCCCGTGCACCCGTACGGAGGACAGCAGCCCGGCTACGGCCAGCAGGGACCGGGACCGCAGGGTCCCCCGCCGCAAGGCCCGCCCCAGCAGGGCCCGCCGCCCGGTTACGGCCCGCCGCCGCAGCAAGGTGGCTTCCAGCAGGGCGGATACCAGCAAGGACCACCCCCCGGTTACGGCCCTCCGCAGCAGCAGGGCGGCTTCCAGCAGGGTGGCTTCCAGCAGGGCCCGCCCCCTGGCTACGGCCCTCCGCCGCAGCAGCAGGGCGGTTTCCAGCAGCAGCCCAAGAAGGGCGGCGGCGCCAAGTGGATCTGGATCGTCGTCGGCGCCCTCGTGGTCGCGGGCGCGATCGTCGCGGCGATCTTCATCTTCAGTGATTCGAGCAGCGGCAACGGCACGCAGACCACCGCGCCGAATATCCCGGTCGGGCCCGGCGGCTCGCAGTCGCAGGCTCCCGGATCGTCGCTGAAGCCTCCGCCCTCATCGATCCCCATCAAGCCGAGCAACTGAATACCACCGCGCTGACCTGCGGTTCTTGCACTCGACGGTGGAGAGTGCTAAACACGACATTGGCACTCGACGCCGTCGAGTGCCAGGCGGAGCGGTCACCGATCGCTCGCCTGAAGGTCGGGACGGTGAGGCCGCACCCTTGATCGGGTGGGTCGTCCGTCGCGGGCACCGAGCCTGGCCGAGGAAGAGTCCTGCCGCCGCGCTTCTGTGACTTTCGAGACAGAGCGTGCGGCGGCGCCCAATACCGGAGGACCACACCGCAATGGCCAAACTGATCGCGTTCGACGAGGACGCCCGCCGCGGTCTTGAGCGCGGCTTGAACATCCTCGCCGAAGCCGTCAAGGTGACCCTCGGCCCGCGGGGCCGGAACGTCGTGCTCGAAAAGAAGTGGGGCGCGCCGACGATCACCAACGACGGTGTCTCCATCGCCAAGGAGATCGAGCTTGAGGACCCGTGGGAGAAGATCGGGGCCGAGCTCGTCAAGGAAGTTGCCAAGAAGACCGACGACGTCGCGGGTGACGGCACCACCACCGCCACCGTGCTCGCCCAGGCTCTCGTCCGCGAGGGTCTGCGCAACGTCGCCGCCGGGGCCGACCCCATCAGCCTGAAGCGCGGCATCGAGGCGGCCGTCGAGGCCATCACCGAGCAGCTGCACAAGATGGCCGTGCAGATCGAGACCAAGGAGCAGATCGCTGCTACCGCCTCGATCTCGGCCGCTGACCGCACCATCGGCGAGCTCATCGCCGAGGCGCTGGACAAGGTCGGCAAGGAAGGCGTCGTCACCGTCGAGGAGAGCAACACCTTCGGGCTCGAGCTCGAGCTCACCGAGGGTATGCGCTTCGACAAGGGCTACATCTCCGGTTACTTCGTGACCGACCCGGAGCGTCAGGAAGCCGAGCTCGAGGACCCGTACGTCCTCCTCTTCGGTTCCAAGATCTCCACCGTCAAGGACGTCCTGCCGCTGCTGGAGAAGGTCATCCAGTCCGGCAAGCCGCTGCTGATCATCGCCGAGGACGTCGAGGGCGAGGCCCTGGCCACCCTCATCGTCAACAAGATGCGTGGCACCTTCAAGTCCGTCGCCGTCAAGGCCCCGGGCTTCGGTGACCGCCGCAAGGCGATCCTGCAGGACATCGCGATCCTGACCGGTGGCCAGGTCATCTCCGAGGACGTCGGCCTCAAGCTGGAGAACGCGGACCTTTCCCTGCTGGGCAAGGCTCGCAAGGCCGTCATCACCAAGGACGAGACCACCATCGTCGAGGGTGCGGGCGACGCCGACCAGATCCAGGGTCGCGTCAACCAGATCCGCGCCGAGATCGACAACTCGGACTCGGACTACGACCGCGAGAAGCTCCAGGAGCGGCTGGCGAAGCTGGCCGGCGGCGTGGCCGTCATCAAGGCCGGTGCCGCCACCGAGGTCGAGCTGAAGGAGCGCAAGCACCGCATCGAAGATGCAGTGCGCAACGCCAAGGCCGCCGTCGAAGAGGGCATCGTCGCCGGTGGTGGCGTCGCTCTCATCCAGGCCGCCGAGGCAGCCTTCGCCGGTCTGAAGCTCGAGGGCGACGAGGCCACTGGTGCCAACATCGTCAAGGTCGCCGTCGAGGCGCCGCTCAAGCAGATCGCGATCAACGCCGGCCTCGAAGGCGGCGTCGTGGCGGAGAAGGTCAAGTCCCTCCCGCAGGGTCACGGCCTCAACGCCGCCACCGGTGTCTACGAGGACCTGCTCGCCGCCGGCGTGCCGGACCCCACGAAGGTCACCCGCTCCGCGCTGCAGAACGCCGCTTCCATCGCGGCGCTGTTCCTGACCACCGAAGCCGTCGTGGCGGACAAGCCGGAGAAGGCCTCGGCCGCTCCCGCCGACCCGTCCGGTGGCATGGGCGGCATGGACTTCTGAGTTCGAGCCCGTAACACCGGAAAGCCCGGACGCGCCTCGCGCGTCCGGGCTTTTCCTTTGTCAGGTGGCGGTTTAGATGCATGAAGGACCGCTTCCTGTACCTGGGCGCCAGGGGCGTTTTGCGGACGGGTCGTGAGTGGCGATTCGGGTTAGAACCCGAGGGTGTCTTAGGTACCTACGTGGGTTCCGGCTGCGGTTGATGCGAGGCCCCGGTTCGTGGGGACATAGGAGTTCGACGCCGGGCCGTCGGGGAGCACTGAAGCTGGGTACCAAGTGGCGGGCGGGTCGGGATCGAAAGTCCGTGAAGGACTCCTTCCCTACCCTGAGAGTAGGGAAGGAGCCCCTCACTACCCGCCGGGCCACCTCAAGCCCGGACCGAGGCGGCCCCACTGCCACGGGCAGGCAGAAACGCCACCATGAGCCTCAGCGCTACAGCGACAGCGCGTGAAGGCCCCCATCCTTGCGCCTAGGTACAGGACATGTACTTCAGGCAGCACGCGAGAAGCGCCGCTGGTCACGCAGTAGGTACCTAAGAGAGGCTCGCCTGAACCCGAATCGCCACTCACGACGGAGCGACCGCGCACCGGCAGTACGTGCCGAAGTGCCCGTAAGGGACCCGTGGGCCCTACCGTTGCCCGTCCACCACGTACTTGCCGCCTTGCTGACGGCGGTCCTTCTCGTACGGGTCGATGGAGTTCGGCTCCGAAGTCTTCCTCGGCTCGAGGCCCGTCCGGTCGGTTTTGCCCGCCTCCTTGGCCGCGCCTTCCGTTTCCACGGTCTCGGGATTGGGGTCGATCTTCCCCCGGTCCTTGTTGGCGCTTTCCCAGTCGGCGAACAGTTTCTTGAGGTCGTCGGAAAGCTCGCCGTCCGTTTTCGCGTAGGCTTCGGCCGCCTTCCTGAGCTGTTCACCGGCGAGGATGAAGCGAGCACAGCTCGTCCTCATGAACTGTTCGACGGCGTCGCGGATCTCCAAGGTCGTGTCGTCGCCCGTGCACGTCTGCTCGTCACGGCCCGCGAGGTGCCGGTCGGCGATATCCGCCCCGGCGAGGATCCGCAGTTGTGCCGAATAGCCTTCGGCCGCTTCGAAGCAGGTTTGCGCCACCCGCAGGAGGAAGTGGACCTCGACCCTGATCCCCTTGTACTTCGCGCGGTCGGTCTGGTTCGGCAGCGTGTTCGCGGTGAGGTCGTAGAGTTCGAGGTTGTAGCTGTGCACCCCGGCCATCGCCTTTTGCAGCGCCAGCACATCCCCGCCGAAGTCGTCTTCGAGGCCGCTCAACGCGTTGTGTTCGTCCTGGATCGAGGTGGTGAGCTTCTGCAGGATGTCCTGGAGGGACATGGCGTCCTGCTCGACGGTGTGGCTCTTGAGGGCCGCGCCGACGAAGCCGGCCAAGGTGAGGACGGCGCCGGCCGGGCCGAGGACCTTCCCGCCCGCCTCGTTGACGGTGCTCACGACCTTGCTGAGCTTCGCCCCCGCGGCCAGCAGATTGCTCACGATCCCGTGGATCGCCTGCGCTCGATCGAGCTTCTCCAGGATCGCGTCCGCGGTGGAGATCGTGAGAGTGACCTTTTCGTCCAGTTTCTTGGTGGCCCAGTTGAGTCGTTTGATGATGTTGAGCCGGGTCACCTGGATCGTGGTGGCGCGCGTGGAGTACAGGGTGGACAGGCTGGCGAGGATGAGTGCCTGGTTCAGGATGGTCGGCGCGATCGAGGCGAAGAATCCGGCTTTGAAAGCCTTGGCGGCGAGCCCGGTCCACTCGATGAACCATTCCTCGTTCGCGCTGGTCGTACCGTCCAGCCACTCGACGTTCCGGACGACCTCGCCCTGCCCGAGCAGTTCGGTCACCCGCCCGTTCTTGTCCTGGAAACCGAGGTTGCCCGCGACGTTGAGGAACGTGTTGTGGGCGGTCTCCAGCTTCGTGAGATCAGGCCCTTCCAGCTGCGGGACGAACTTGGCGACTTCCTGCCGCCGGTTCCAGGCCAGCCGCTCGATCTGTGCCAGATTCCGTTCGACATGGCATTCCACGTACTTCTGGGTCTGCGGATTCCAGCCCTGGCAGTGGACGTCCTTGTAATGGCCGAGCATGCCGTCCATGACCCAGGTCAGGTATCCGCAGATGTCGTCGGAGCCTGCCAGGTGACCATACGATTCGGCGGGCCACTGCCAGGCCCATGGCTCCGCCGAGCACGGCACGGTGGTCGAGAGGTTCGTCATGGCGTCGACGGCGTCTTCCATCCAGCGTTTGGTGAGCGCCTTGAGGAGGTCGTCCAGCGCGCCGTCGAGCATCCTCTTGTACTCGCTGAGGGTCAGATACTTGCCGGCCATGGAGGCCCCCGCTTCCCGCTCCCTGTGACAAAGTCATGGGGAGTGTAACGGCGAAGGCGTGATCGCGCGGCCGAACCGGAGGAAAAGCGAAAAGCCCGGACATCCCCCTGTCCGGGCTCTTCACCTCGTCCCCCTTGCCCCTCGCTCAGGATTCGCCGGGCTGTTCCGGAGTCAGTAACCACGCGGCGGCGTAGACCGGGATCGCGAATCCGGCGGTGAAGAAGACGCCCGCCACTAGGGCGATGCGCAGGATCGCCGCGTCGACGCCGAGGTAGGCGGCCCAGCCGCCGGCGACGCCCGCGAGCATCTTGTCGGTACGGCTGCGGTAGAGCTTCTTGGTGGCCACGCTGTTCGTCATGGCTCCATGGTCGCCCCGGGACGACCCCCGGCACATCGGGGAACGGCCCCGACCCGACCCTGGAATCCGACCCTGAGGGGCACGAAAACCGGATGCTCCCGGGGTATCCGCGCGAGTACAACTTGCCGGGTGAAACACGACAGCCCCGAATTCGCCGCCATCGCCGAGCAGGGCACGATCCTGCGCTGCCAGGTCGGGTCCGGGCTGCACGGCACCGCCGTGCTCGGCCAGGACGACCGGGACGAACTCGGCATCTGCATCGAGCCGCCGGACCACGTGATCGGCCTGAAGCGGTTCGAGCAGTACATCTTCCGCACGCAGCCCGAAGGCGTCCGGTCCGGTCCCGGCGACCTGGACCTGATCGTCTACTCGCTGCGTAAGTGGCTGCGCCTCGCGGTCAGCGGGAACCCGACCGTCCTGTTGCCGTTGTTCGTGCCCGAGAACGAGATCGTGCGCACAGCGCGAGCGGATGCTGGGACTGCGGGGCAAGCCGGGACGGCCGGAGCTGATCGAGAAGTACGGCTTCGACACGAAGTTCGCCATGCACATGGTGCGCCTCGGCGTGCAGGGTGTGGAGCTGCTGGAGACCGGACGGATCACGCTGCCGGTCCCCGAACCGTGGCTGAGCTGGCTCCGTGAGCTGAGGCAGGGCAAGAAAACCCGCGAGGAAGCACTGGAGGCGGCCGAGTCCCTCGAACGCCGTCTCGACGAGCTCGTGCGCGTGGCGTCGCCGTTGCCGGCGGAACCGGACACCGGCTGGGTCGACGATTGGCTGGTGCGGACCTACCTCAGGGCATGGAAGATGCCTTGATGACGATCAAGGCGAAAGCGCTCATCTTCGGGGTCGCGGTGCTGACCGTGCTGGGAATCGGCACGGCGGGCGCCGCGCCCGAAGGCCATGGCGCGCAAAGCAGGCTCGACGTCGTGCAGGCCCGCGGCGAGCTCCGCGTGTGTTCGACAGGGGATTATCGCCCGTTCACCTATCGCGACGCCGCGGGCTCGTGGAGCGGGATCGACATCGACCTCGCGGGCGACCTCGCGAAGCGGCTCGGCGTCCGGTTCCAACTGGTTCAGACCACGTGGAAGACAATCGCCGACGACGTCGGGCGGAAATGCGACCTGGCGATGGGTGGCGTGTCGGTGACCTTGGACCGCGCGAAGAAGGGCTTCTACACCGTTCCCTATCTTCGG
Source organism: Amycolatopsis sp. WAC 01375 (assembly GCF_003947325.1). Classification (NCBI taxonomy): domain Bacteria; kingdom Bacillati; phylum Actinomycetota; class Actinomycetes; order Pseudonocardiales; family Pseudonocardiaceae; genus Amycolatopsis; species Amycolatopsis sp. WAC 01375. Next base: position 109,433 of record NZ_QHHW01000016.1, on the reverse strand, counting down.
GACGGCAAGACACCGATCACCTTGTGCGAGAACGAAAAGCGGTTCCAGACCGTGGAGCAGATCGATCAGCCGGGCGTCCGCGTCATCGTGAACCCCGGCGGCACCAACGAACAGTTCGCCGACGCGAACCTCGAACGCGCGACCATCGTGCGCCATCCGGACAACAACACCATCTTCGCCGAGATCCTCGCCGGTCGCGCGGATCTGATGATCACCGACGCGACGGAAACCCGTTGGCAGGCGAAGCAGGATCCGCGGCTGTGCGCGGTGCATCCCGACCGGCCGTTCACCTTCTCCGAGAAGGCGTACCTGCTGCCGCGTGACGTCGTGTTCAAGGAGTGGGCCGACCAGTGGCTGCACCTCGCGTTGAACGACGGCACCTATGCGCGCATCGCGAAACCCTGGCTCGGCTGAAACCGGTTTGAACCACTTCCGTTACCCATCCGTATCCCTGGATGTGGGTGAGGAGGACTCAGACCGGAGGAAGACATCGATGATGAACAGCGCCGGGAAACACCGCAAGCGTGCGACGATCGGCATCGCGTCCGTTCTCGGGGTGGCCGCCATCGCCGCGGTGATGTTCGCGGTCAGCACTCCGGACGGGCAAGCCGCGGAAAGCTGTCAGGGACTGGACACCGCTCTCCAAAGCAACCTCGATTTCATCGCGGGCCAGCAGGCGGATCCGGACGCCGTCTCCGCGGCGCGGATCGCGAACCGGCAGGCCGTCGTCGACCTCATCCAGCAACGCCGCGAAGCCGCGGGTTGCACCGAAGAGGTATTGGCGGACGGCGGCGAACAAGCGCGGAACCCGGCCGCCGAGCAGGACGCCGGGATGGAAGAAGCAGTGGCGGGTGAAGGCGAAGTCGTTTGCCCTGGTTCCACGGTGACGCTGTCCGGCGAGGGCGGCGCGCCCGCCGCGTCCAGCAGCGAGTTCCCGCCGGGCACCAAGCTGAAAGTGACGAACCTGGACAACGACAAGTCCACGACCGTCGAGGTCACGGGCGTTTCCGGCAGTTGCGCGCTGCTGAACAACGCGGCCTTCGAACAGGTCCGCGAACCCGGGAAGTTCCTGATCCGCCGGGCCACCATCGAGCGGGTCGGCTGAGACACCCGCACCGGAACGGGGAAGACGCGGACGGATCCGGTGCGGAGGCGGCGCGAGTCCTCCTGGTCCCCTCGGCCAGGAGGGCTCGTGGTCGTTTGTATCTCGCTTGTACGCCCTTTCGGGACGCTTCTCACGAAGCGCCGAGAAAGGACATCCGATGAGATTCAGACGAGTGGTCACGGCGGCCGCCACCGCCTTGCTTGGCATGGCCGGGCTGGCGATCACCGCGACGTCGGCCGAGGCCGCCGTCGGACCGCGCCCCAACTTCCAGCTCCCGTTCCCCTGCAACCAGGTGTGGAACGGCGACAACGACAACAGCAGCGCGCACCGGGCCTACGAAATCGACTTCAACCGCGGCAGTTCGGCGGGGGCGGACCTCGGCGACACCGTGGTCGCGGCCGCGGCGGGCAAGGTCGTCATCTCGGCGCACCAGGGTTCGGAGAACGGCTTCGGCAACTTGGTGAAGATCGACCACGGTGGGGGATGGTCGACCTACTACGCGCATCTGAAGGTCCGTTCGGTCGCGCTGAACGCGCAGGTCGCGCAGGGGCAGAAGATCGGCGAGGTGGGCAACACCTCCAAGCCGGGCAACAACATCAGCCCCCACCTGCACTACGAAGTCCGCACCAACGACTCGTCGTGGCCGAGCAACATCAAGCCCGCGTACTTCAACGGTGTGAGGTTCGGCTACCCCAACGCCAACGTCACCTCCAAGAACACCTGCAGCGGCAACGGGAACCCCAACCCGTACGACGCCGTCGAGGTGTGCGGCGACGGTTACAAGGTCATCGACTCGCAGGCACTCGGCAGCGCGGCGACGACGTACCTGCTGTACAACGGCACGAACAAGAACAACTGCGTCACGACCATCAAGTCCACCTCGGTCGGCACGGGCAGCGCGGTTTCGGCCTTCCTCGAAGTGGAGGGTTCGGCGCGCAAGAGTGATTCCGGCAGCTTCGAGTACTACGCGGGTCCGGTGAGCGCGGCCGCCGGCGCGAAGTGCGTCAGGTGGGGCGGCTCGGCCGGGTCCGCCAGCTACGAGTCACCGCTGGAGCACTGCGGCTGACCGAGCCTTCCCGGTCCGGCAGCGTGAGATGAAGGACGCTTTCATTGCAAAATTTGCAATGAAAGCGTCCTTCATCTCATCTGAGGTGGGCGCGGACGCGGGTGAACCGGGCTTCCCAGGCCGCGCGGACCTCTGGAGCGGCTGCGTGCGCGGCGAACAGATCCGGGGCGGGAGCCTGGAGCGGCACCGGTAGACGTCCGTCCACAGGGGACAGTGAAGTGCCGCAGACGTCCCCGGTCAGCAGGGACATCGTGCCCAGACCGCAGGCGAAGTCCAAAGTGGGCAGTGCGCCCGCGAGCGCCAGCCCGGCGGCGAGCCCGACACTCGTCTCGACGGCGGAGGACACCACGCACGGCAGGCCGCAGGCTTCGGCGACCTCCAGCGCGCGCCGGACCCCGCCCAGCGGCGCGACCTTCAGCACGGCGATGTCGGCCGCGCCCGCCACGGCCACCTTGAGCGGGTCTTCGGCCCGGCGGATCGATTCGTCCGCGGCGATCCGCACGCCGACGCGGCGCCGGACGTCCGCCAGTTCTTCGATCGACGGGCACGGCTGCTCGACGTATTCGAGCCCGCCCGCCGCTCGGTCCAGTTCACCGATGGCCTTGACCGCGGTGTCCACGTCCCAGGCCATGTTCGCGTCGACGCGAACCGCGCCCCTCGGACCCAGCGCCGCCCGCACCGCCTCCACCCGGGCGCAGTCCTCGGCGAGGCTCACCCGCGGGTCGGCGACCTTCACCTTCGCCGTTCGGCAGCCCGACGCGGACACGAGTTCGTACGCCTTCTCCGCCGGCACCACCGGGACGGTCGCGTTCACCTCGACGCTCTCCCGCACCGGCGACGGCCATCCGCGTTCGCTCGCCTCCAGCGCGGAGGCGAGCCACGGCGCGCTTTCGGCGTCGGAGTAGTCGGAGAACGGGCAGAACTCGCCCCAGCCCGCGTCGCCGCGGATCAGCAGTCCTTCACGGACGGTGATGCCGCGGAACCGTGTGCGCAGGGGGATCGCGTAGACGTCCATCGACACCGATCATGCCACCGCTGGAATCATGTGCCGATTCACGCGATAACGGACAGAATGAGCGACGTGGCACTCGACTTTCGCGTGCTGGGGCCCACCGAGGTCACGGCCGACGGGCTGCCGGTTCCGTTGGGTGGCAGCAGGCCGCTCATCGTGCTGGCAGGCCTGTTGCTGCGCGCGAACACGGTGGTGACGGTCGAGGAACTGGGCCGCTGGCTGTGGCCGGACGACCGGCGGCGGTCCAAAGGAGCCCTGCAGACCTACATCCTGCGGGTCCGTCGCGCGCTCGGCGACGAGGTCACCATCCGCACCGAACGCGGCGGTTACCTGCTCGAACTCGACGAAAGCCTGCTCGACCTCGCCCGCTTCCGCGCGCTCGCCGCGGAGGGAGCGCGGGCCGCGGGAGACGGCGATCCGCGCCGCGCCGCGGACCGGTTCGCCGCCGCGCTGGCCGAATGGCGCGGCCCGGCGCTGCAGAACGTCCACTCCGAAGCGCTGCTTCGGGACGAAGCCGACCAGCTGGGCGAAGAGCGGCTACGCGTCCGCGAGCAGTGGGCCGACGCGCTCATCGCCCTCGGCGATCACGCCGCGGTCGTCCCCGAGTTGACCAGGTTGTGCCGCGAAAACCCGCTGCGGGAGCGGCTGCACGAGCAGCTGATGATCGCGCTCTACCGCTCCGGCAGACAGGCCGAGGCACTGAACGTCTACCGTCGGATCGGCGCGGTGCTGGCCGAAGAACTCGGCCTGGATCCCGGCGCGTCACTGCGGCGGGCGCACCACGCGATCCTGACCGGCGAAGAGTCCGGCGAGACCACATTGGACTCCGAGCTGACGCGGTACCGGCTCGGCTCCGAACCGCTGATCCCGCGTCAGCTGCCCGCGGATCTGCGGGTGTTCTCCGGTCGGCAGCGCGACCTCAAGGCACTGCACGAACTCGTCCCGGAAGCGCTGGACACCGAGCGGTCGACGTCCATCGCGTCGATCGAGGGGATGGGCGGCATCGGCAAGACGACCCTCGCCATCCATTTCGCGCACGAGGTCGGCGATCGCTTCCCCGGCGGACAGGTGTACCTCAACCTGCGTGGATACGGTCCCGGCGAGCCGGTCGAAGCCGCCGCCGCGCTCGAAACCATGCTCGTCTCCGTCGGTGTCCCCGCCGACCGGATCCCGGCCGGCGCCGACGGTCGCGCGGCCACCTGGCGCACCCACAGCGCGGGCCGCCGGATGCTCATCCTGCTCGACAACGCCGCGAGCACCGAACAGATCCGGCCGCTGCTGCCCGGCCCCGGCTGTCTGGTGCTGGTGACCAGCCGCTGGCAGTTGCAGGCGCTCGTGGCGACTCACGGCGCGCGTCGCGTCGCGCTGGGGGAGCTGCCGCACGAGGACGCGATCGCCCTCGTCGCTTCGACGATCGGGCTGGACAGGGTCACCGGAGACCCCGAGGCCACCGAACGGTTCGTCCGGTACTGCGGCGGGTTGCCGCTGGCCATCCGGATCCTCGCCGTGCGGGCGGCGCAGTTCCCGGACCTCCCGCTGCGGGAGTTCGTCCGGCTGCTCGAAGCCGAACAGGACAGGCTGGGCTCGTTCGACCTCGCCGACGGCGACGAGACGAACATCCGGGCCGTCTTCTCGTACTCGTACCGGGCGCTCGACGAACGAGCCGCGCGGATGCTGCGGCTCCTCGGCCTGCCCACCGGCGGCGACTTCAGCGCGGCCGCGGCCGCGGCGGTGGCCGGGGTCGACATCGCGGAAGCGCACGAGGATCTGGCGAAACTGGCCTCCGCGCACCTGATCGCGCGGTCCCGGCCCGGCCGGTACCAGTTCCACGACCTCATCCGCGCGTACGCGGCCGAACTCTCGGCGGAACTCGACGGACCCGAGGCGCGGAAGGGCGTGCTGGACAGGCTGCTCCACGCGTCGCTCGCTTCGGCGCTGAACGCGTCGCGGCTTTTGCGTTCGGACCGGCACTACCGGCTCGTCGAACCGGAGCGCTTCGACGGCGCCGGACTGAAGTTCGGGCACTACGAACAGGCGCTCGACTGGTTCGACGAGGAGGCGGGCAACCTCATCGCCGCGGTGAACGTCGCGTACCGGGAGCGGCGGTACCGGGAGTGCTGGCAGCTGGCGTGGCTGCTGCAGTCGTACTTCATCGTGCGGTCCCGGCTGGAGGACTGGCGTTCGGTGTTCGGCGTGGCGCTCCGCGCCGCCCGTGACATGGGGGACCGCTCCGGTGAGGCCGCCATCCTCAGCGGACTCGGAGTGGCCTGTGGGGTCGCCCGCCAATACGAAGACAGCATCGCTTACCTGAAGCAGGTCGTCGAACTGCAGCGGCAGGTCGGCGACCGGCAAGGCGAGGCGCGGGCCCTCTACAACCTCACGCTGGCCAGCCAGGACCCCGACACGGCCTGGGAATACGGGACGCGCGCGTTGCGGCTCATCCGGGAGAGCAACGTCGGCGCCGGCATGGAGGCCAGCGCGCTGCAGGCCCTCGGCGACATCTGCGCCCAGGCGGGCCGCTTCGAGCAGTCACTCGACTTCGCCGATCAGGCCTTGGCGCTGGAGGCGCACGCGCTCCCCGACGAAGCCCGCTTCACCCTGCACACCAAGGGCATCGCGCTCGTCGGGCTCGGCCGTGGCGACGAGGGCATCGCCTGCATGCGGCAGGCCGTCGAGATGTTCTTCGCCCACGGCGAGCTCTACGAGGCGGCCGACGTGCTGGCGCAGCTCGGCGGAATCCATCTGCGGCGCGGTGATCCCCCGGCGGCACGTGAATGCTGGCTGCGCTCGGTCCGGGTGCTGACCGAACTGTCGCATCCGGACGCCGAGGACGTCCGCACGAAGCTGGCCTCGCTCGTGAGCGACGCGGTCAAGGCGGAGTGAGGCACGGGCGACCGGCGTGCCGACCCCCAGTCGCAGCACGCGAGTACGCCCGTGACCTCAGTCCCTACCTAACAGGACACCGCTCACTGCGCGCTGACTGTGCAGCGTGCGCGGTCAAGCCAGGAGTTCCGCGAGGGCGATCGCGTTCTTCGGCGCCTCGACCTTGACGTCGTTGTCGAAGTAGACGTACGTGTCGCGGCTCCAGCCCTTGATCTTCCGGGCCCACTGCTTCAAGGCCTTGTCGCTGTACCCGCTGACGTACAGTTCCTCGTCGCCGTGCAGCCGGACGTACGCGAACTCGTCGCTCGTCATCTCGTCGACGAACGGGAACTTGCCCGCGGTGTCGGCGACCACGAGCGCGATGCCGTGTTTCCGGAACAGTGCGAGGCTTTCGGGCTCGGCGAAGCTCGGATGCCGTACTTCGACGGCGTGCCGGAGCTTCCGGCGCGGCTTCGGATCGGTGTGCGGTCCGGCCTTCAGCTTGTCGTCGTGCTTGTGCGCGAGCTCGGCGGCGGCGTGACTGGTGCGCGGCAACAGCTCGAAGAACCCCTCGACCCGCTCGGCGTCGAACGTCAGCCGCGGTGGCAACTGCCAGAGGAACGGACCCAGTTTCCGGCCGAGCGCCAGCACGCCGGACGCGAAGAAGTTCGCCAGTGGCGTCTCGACGTCACGCAGCTGCTTCATATGCGTGATGAAGCGGCCGCCCTTGACGGCGAAGACGAAGTCGTCCGGTGTCTGCTCGGCCCACGCCCGGTACCGCTCGGGACGTTGCAGCGAGTAGAACGAGCCGTTGATCTCCGCCGAGTTCATCCGGGACGACAGGTATTCCAGCTCGCGCCGCTGCACCAGGCCGCGAGGGTAGAAGTCCCCGCGCCACGGTGGGTAGCGCCAGCCCGAAGTGCCGACTCTGAGCTCCGCGACGTCGATCACCGCCTTCCCGCGTTGCCCTGATTCCCCCTCTCCCGCGCGCGCAAACGCGCCCTCACGCCCACGAGAACCGCCACCTGCGGGTCTGGACCAGGCTGGAAGCGAATTCGCGCAGATTGCCCGGCTGACCGGCGAACGCGGGCAGGCAGAACGAACGGTGCTCGGCGGCGACCGTGAGCGCGCGGCCCTGGGTGCGCGGCGGCGCGGCCACCGACAGCTCCATCGAATCGAAGCCCAGCACCGTGAGCGTCGCGCCGAACCGGTCTTCCCAGCTGCGCAGGACCGCGGACAGCTCGTGGACCTGATCGGTCGCCTTGATCATGCCCGTCCAGCCGAGGATCGCCGGGATGTCGGCGGGCCGCTCGGTCTGCACCAGCGCCAGCCGATGCTGCCCGCGCGCGGCGAGGATCGAACCGGTGTTGCCCGCCTCGGCCAGCGGATCCGCCCGGCGCGACGGACGGCGGGCCAGCCCTGGGAACTTCGCGCCGAACGGGCGCAGGCAGGCGCCGTCGCAGCACGACGTGTCCCACCAGCGGGCCAGCACCTCCGCCGGATCCACCGAGGAGATCCGGTGATCGGCGGGAGCGAGCCTGCCGCGGTCGTCGATCCAGTCCTCGCCGTTGGCCGCGAAACGCTGGTCGTGCGGGATCAGCACCGGCCACAGCCCGGAGCGGTCGAACTCCGCGACGCAGCCGGTGTAGCGCTCCGGCCTGGCCAAAGGCAGATCCGAAACCCAGATCCGGCCGTGCCACCGGCCGGGCGGCAGGGTCTGGACGGGCGGCGTACCCGGGCGGAACGGTGCGATCGTCATCGGCTTCCCCTCGAACTGGTGTTCGGTCAACTCTACCCGAACACTAGTTCGAAGCACCGACAGTTTTCGATACCCCGTTTGCGGGATGTCGCGGGTGCCGCCTCATGCGTCACTGGTGTCACAGTGGCCACAGAAGGAGTGTCCACAGTGGACTTTTCGCGTGGTCGGCAGCGCCACAAGCGGCGCGTGAAGGACCCCTTTCCTCGGCTCAGCCGAGGAAACTCGACCTTCACACCTTCCGGCGCCCCATGCGAGCAATCGTGGTCAGGCGGGCTGGATTCTGGTTGTGGTCGACCGTGGAGGCCGTTCCGTGAAGGCCTCCTTACCTACCCTGAAGGTAGTGAAGGAGGCCTTCACGGACTTCGAGGCCGCCGGGAGCGAAGCGATAGCAAAGGTCCCTTGCTCTCTTTTCGCGGGCCAGGCCCGGGTCCCTACATGGGGCGCAGCAGGTCGTCCGCGTCCACGATCCGGTACGCGTAGCCCTGTTCGGCCAGGAACCGCTGCCGGTGCGCCGCGTACTCCGTGTCGACGGTGTCCCGCGAGACGACCGAGTAGAAGTGCGCCTGCCGTCCGTCGCCCTTGGGCCGCAGGAGCCGTCCGAGCCGCTGGGCCTCTTCCTGCCGCGAGCCGAACGTCCCGGAGATCTGGATCGCGACCGAGGCCTCCGGCAGGTCGATCGAGAAGTTCGCGACCTTCGAAACGACCAGCGTCCTGATCTCACCGCGCCGGAACGCGTCGAACAGTTCCTCGCGTTCCTTGTTCCGGGTCGCGCCCTGGATCACCGGCGCGTCGAGTTCGTCGCCGATCATCTCCAGCTGGTCGAGGTAGGCCCCGATGACCAGTGTCGGCTCGCCAGGATGCCGGTCGACCAGCGATTTGATCACCTTGGTCTTGGTGTCCGCGGTCGCCGCCAGTTTGTACCGCTCCTCGGCCTCGGCGGTCGCGTAGGCGAGCCTCTCGGCGTCCGTCAGGGTCACCCGGACTTCGGTGCATTCCGCCGGCGCGATCCAGCCCTGCGCCTCGATGTCGCGCCAGGGGACGTCGTATCGCTTCGGGCCGATCAAGGAGAACACGTCGCCTTCGCGCCCGTCTTCGCGCACCAGGGTCGCTGTCAGCCCGAGCCGCCGCCGCGATTGGAGGTCCGCGGTCATCCGGAACACCGGCGCGGGCAGCAGGTGGACCTCGTCGTAGACCACCAGGCCCCAGTCCCGCGAGTCGAACAGGTCCAGGTGCCGGTACTCGCCCTTGGTCTTACGCGTGACCACCTGGTACGTCGCGATGGTGACCGGCCGGATCTCCTTCTTCTCCCCGGAGTATTCGCCGATCTCCTCCTCGGTGAGCGAGGTGCGCGCGATCAGCTCCCGCTTCCACTGCCGTCCGGCGACGGTGTTCGTCACCAGGATCAGCGTGGTCGCCTTCGCGTGCGCCATGGCCGCGGCGCCGACCAGCGTCTTGCCCGCGCCACAGGGCAGCACGACGACGCCGGACCCGCCCGCCCAGAACGCCTCGGCGGCCTTGCGCTGGTAGTCGCGCAGCTCCCAGTCGACCTCGGCCAGTTCGATCGGGTGCGCCTCGCCGTCGACGTAGCCCGCCAGGTCCTCCGCGGGCCAGCCGACCTTCAGCAGCGCCTGCTTCAGCCGTCCGCGTTCGGACGGGTGCACGATGACGGTGTCCTCGTCGATGCGCGCGCCCAGCATCGGGCTGATCTTCTTGTGCCGGAGGATCTCCTCCAGCACCGCGCGGTCGATGGTCGACATGACCAGGCCGTGCGCCGGGTGGTTGGCGATCTGCAACCGGCCGAACCGGCCCATCGTGTCGACGATGTCGATGAGCAGCGGCTGGGGCACGGGGAACCGTGAGTAGGACGTCAGCGCGTCGACGACCTGTTCGGCGTCGTGGCCGGCCGCACGGGCGTTCCACAACGCCAGCGGCGTGATCCGGTAGGTGTGGACGTGCTCGGGCGCGCGTTCCAGTTCGGCGAACGGCGCGATGGCGATCCGCGCGTCGTCGGCCTGGCTGTTGTCGACCTCGAGGAGCACGGTCTTGTCGGATTGGACGATCAGCGGGCCATCGGTCACATCGTCCTTTATACGTTCCGGCCACACCGGCTCCCGTCGCGGCACCGCTGGTGGAAGGATGTGCGTCAGGTGAGGAGGAGGGGACCTTGACGACAACACCGACCGGCGGCCCGCCCGAGTACGACCCGTTCAACGCGCCCGCGCCGCTGCCTCCGATGCCGGAGGTGGGACCGCCGACACCGTTCCCGAAGCCGCGACCGCTGAGTGTGCCTGCCAAGGTTTCGATCGTGCTCGGCGTCGTCGCCGCGCTGGGCCTGGGGAGCCTGGCCGCCTGGGGGATTTCGCAGTCGAGCAGGTACGCCAAGGTCGAGGCGGGCAAATGCCTGTACCTGACCGACGAGGCGGGCGGCAACCAGAGCTACACGACCGCCAGCTGCACGTCGAGCCGTGCGACCTTCCGCGTCGACGAGGTGCGCACGGGCTCGTCCGACTGCCGCGATTCCGACTACATCCAGTTCGAGCTGTACGGGAGTTCGTCGAGCAAGAAGGCCCAAAAGACGCTCTGCCTGGCGCTGAACGTCGAGACCGGGGACTGCCTGCGCGACGTCGTTCACGAGACGCGGATCGCGAAGGTGCGCTGCACGGACATCAGCGCGGAGGCGCGGGCAGTCGTGACGCGGGGGTCGTCGGAGAGCGCCTGTTCGTCGGACGACACGGCGCTGCACTACACCGGGCCGCCTGAGCGCACAGTGTGTTTGCGGCCGACCGGGGAGAACATCTAGAGACGCGGTCTTGATCGGGTTTCCAAGCCAGGCCTGGGTGCGCCGAATGAGCCACTGGCACCAGCGGGACTGGCGCCGTGTTGCTTGCCCGGCATCGGCTCAAGGCCGCGGCACCAGCGCCTGCACGTCGAGCCGGGCGCCGATCATGCCCGAGTTGTGCATCAGATCGGCGACGCGTTGCAGCCGGATGCCGTTGAGGGAGACCGGGTAGGTCCCGAGCGAGATCAGCGAAGCCGTGGTGCGGTCGATGTCGGAGAACGTCGGCAGCGCGTCGCGGACGACGGCGGAGTCGGCCGCTCGCACCTGCGCTTCGCCGAGCACCTTCCGGAACACCGCGAGCGTGCGGGCGTTGCCCTGGCCGAAGGCCCCTGACGAGACGTAGGCCGACATCGGGAAGTCCAGGGTCGCGCCGCGGGCGCCGTCGGCGAGGATGCTCGCCCCGAGTTCCTTCTCGGCCCTGGTGATGTACGGCTCCACCATCCACGCGGCGTCGACTTCGCCCGCCTGCAACGCCTGCGGCATCCGGTCGAACGGGTGCTGTTCGAACTGGATCCTGGTGACGTCGATGCCCGCGGTCCCGAAGACCGAGCGGGCGGCCAGCACGCCGATGTCGTCGAGCATGTTCACCGCGATCTTCGGTGACTTCTTGAGCGTCGGCTCGGTGTAGTCGGAGCCAGGGAGTGTGACGAGCGCCATGGTGTTGCGGCCGGCGGTGTAGGCCTCGCCCTGGAGTTGCAGTGGTGTCCCGGCCGCGGCGGCGCGGAAGATCGAGACGTCGCTGGCGAACGCGATGTCGACTTCGCCCGCGGCGAGCTTGCCGATCGCCTGGTCGCCGGGAACGTCGACGAGGGTGACGGAAAGGCCCGCGGCGGTGAACTTCCCTTCGGCGACGGCGACCCGCAGGGGTGCCGTGTCGATGGGGCTTCCGACGCCGACGCGTAGTTCCGTCCGTTCGAGTGGCGCGTCGGTGCTTGCGTCACCACCTGAAAACACTCCGCAACCGGCGGTCGCCAGCAGGGCCGCTACCAGCGGAATCGCCAAGACGCGCATCTTCGTCACCGCTCACCTACCGAGAGAATGTGCTCCTCCTTCTGGATCGTATGGTCCGTGCCCCATACGATCGCCTGCGGGAGACGCCGGATTGCGCGGCTTTCGATCGTCCTCGAACCTTGTTACTCTACAGTAGGTTCGGGCTCTCGTCCCCGATGTCAGCCATGGGAAAGGGTCCCGTGGTGGGAAAAGGAAACCAGGTGGCCCGTCGCGACAAGCGTCCCCGTGGGGGCGACGCGGCGGAACGGCATCCTCGTGTCGGCGGACGATGGCGGCTCCGGAACTGGCACCTGCGTACCAAGCTCTTCGTGGTGCTCCTGATCCCCGCGCTCGCGGTGGTCGCCCTCGTCGGGCTCCGGGTCGACTCGGATCTGCGTGACGCCCGGCAGCTGGCCGAATTCGCCACCCGCGGCCGGGTCGACAGCACCGTCGCCGAAGCCGTGCACCAGCTCCAGCGTGAACGGGACCTCACCGTCCGGTTCGTCGCGGGCGATCGCAAGGGCGACGTCTCCGAACTGACCGAGCAGCGCAAACGTGCCGACGAAGCCATCGGCACGTTCGACCGCACCCTCGGCGAAAGCAAGAACAGGCTCGGCGACAAGGCCGCGACGAGTCTGCAACTGACCAGCGACCGCCTGCGTGTGCTCACCGGACTCCGGTTTTCCGCGGAACACTCGGCTTTTCCCGCCGACGCGGTGCTGCGTTCCTACAGCGAACTGATCTCCGGCCTGCTCGACATCAGCGATGCCACCGCCGCCGACGTGTCCGATCCGGATCTGGGGAAGCTCCGCCTCGCGGGCAACGCCCTCGCGCGGGTCAAGGATCAGATGTCGGTCAAGCGCGCGATCATGGCGGCCGCGCTCGCCCAGGGCGGTCTCAACCGCGACCGGACCCGCGCGCTCCTCGGCGCGGAGGCCGAACTCGCCGCCGCCCGCAACGACTACCGCACCTTCGCGACACCCGAGCAGCAGCGGATGTACGACGACACGGTGATCGGCCTGATCGTCGACATCGGCAACGACATGGTGGAGTCGGCGCTCATCCGCGCCGAGAACGATCAGGGGCTCGGCGGCCTGGACCCGAACCAGTGGGACACCTCGGCCACCTACACGGTCAATCTGGCCCACCAGGTGCAGCAGGCGCTGCTGGTCCAGTTGCAGGAACGCACCGACGCCCTCGCGGCACAGGCGAGAACGTCCGCGATCTGGGACGGCGGCATCGTCCTCGGCGTCCTGCTCGTCGCCGGCGTGCTGTCCGTGATCATCGCGCGCTCGCTGTTGCGGCCGCTGCGGATCCTGCGCCGCAGCGCGCTCCAGGTCGCCGAACACCAGCTCCCGGCGGCCGTCGAAGGTCTGCTCAGCGATCCCGAACCGCAGCCGGAGAACCTGCGGCGCCGGCTGGCCGTCGCGCCGGTCCCGGTGTTCAGCCGAGAGGAACTCGGCCAGGTGGCGCGCGCGTTCGACGCGGTGCACGGCGAGGCGGTCCGGCTCGCCGGGGAACAGGCCATGCTGCGGGAGAACATCAACGCGATGTTCGTGAACCTGTCGCAGCGGAGCCAGGATCTGGTCGAGCGGCAGCTGTCCGTGCTGGACCGCATGGAGGCCGACGAACAGGATCCCGACACGCTCGCCGGCCTCTTCGAGCTCGACCACCTCGCGACCCGGATGCGCCGCAACAGCGAGAACCTCCTGGTGCTCTCCGGGACCGACGTCGTCCGTGAGGACGGTGGCGCCGTCGTCGCCGACGAGATCATCGGCGCCGCGCTCTCGGAGGTCGAGCACTACCAGCGGATCGAACTCGGCGCCGCGCCGCGGATCGCGGTGCGCGGCGAAGCCGTCAACGACCTCGTGCACGTGGTCTCCGAACTGCTGGAGAACGCGACCCGCTATTCGGACCGGAGCACGATGGTGCAGGTCGAGGGGCACGAGACCGAACGCGGCGAATGGCAGATCGACATCACCGACCACGGCGCCGGGATGCCGCAGGCGGAGATCGACCGCACCAACGCGCGGCTGGCGAACCCGCCGGACGTCGACGTCGAGGTCTCCCGGCGGATGGGCCTGTTCGTGGTCGCGACACTGGCCGTCCGGCACCGGATCGACGTCCGCCTGCGGTCCGCCGACGGTGGCGGGATCACCGCGGTGGTCGTCGTGCCCGCCGCGCTCATCGTCGAAGCGCCCCAGCCCGCCCAGCTGCCGGAGCCCCCGCCCGTCGTCGTCGTTCCCGAGCCGGAACCCGAGCCGCCGCTGGAAGTCCCGCCGCTGCCCGAACTCCAGGAGAGCGTCGAGGAGTCGCGGTTCGCCGCGCCGGTGCTGGATCCCGGGCCGCTGCGGCGCGCTCCCGTCGTCGAACGCGAGACCCAGCCGGAGTGGCCTTCTTCGGACGACGACGCCGTCAACCATCTCGAGCTGGACTCGCCGACCGAGCGGATGCCCAAGTACCAGAGCGTGCTTTCGCAGTGGTTCGACCACGGCGGCCCGCGCGAAGGGCCTTCGCCCGCCGAACCCGGCCCGCCCTCCTTGCCCTCGTTCGAACCGGTGAAGGCGGCCGAGGAGAGCGCCGCGCGGGAGGAACCGGCGCAGGACCCGGACGAGCCGACCGAGCCGACGCTGAAGCCGGTGCCGCCGAAGGAAAAGAAGCCGGAGCCGGAACCCGCTTGGCCGACACCCGCCGAGCTGGAACAAGAGGACGGGGCGGAGGAGACCTGGCCGGTGCTCCCCGCCGTCGTTCCCGAGGCCCGGTCGCAGGACGACAGGCCGGAGAAGCCGCGAGGGGAGAGGCCGATACTCTCACTTTCCCCCGAAGCGGTCCGCGAACGGATGACCAGCCTGCAAGGCGGATTCCGGCGCGGTCGCCACGCCAGGGGTGAAGACAACCCTTCGGATTGAGCGAATGTGCGGAGCTGCGATGTACCCGGAAGGCGACCCTGAGCTTGAACCCGCCTCCATCGCGGCCGCCGCGGGTTCACCGACAGACACTGAGCGAATTGGAAGGTCCATGAGCCCGAAAACCGGCCTGCTGGAAGTGATCGCGCTGACCGCGGCGGACGCGGAGCGCGCACAGGATGGCGGGGCCGATCGCCTCGAACTGGTCAGCGACATGGCCAGCGACGGTCTCACGCCGTCGGTCGAGACGCTGCGCGACGTACTCGCCGCCACCGACCTTCCGGTGCGGGTCATGCTGCGTGACAACATGTCCTTCGCCGCCGGTGATCTCGACGGACTGCGCGTGGACGCCGTGCGGCTGATCGACGCGGGCGCCCGGGAGTTCGTGCTCGGTTTCCTGGACCTGGAAAGCGAAATCGACGTCGACGCCTGCGAGACCTTGGTCAAGGAACTCGACGGGCTGCCGTGGACCTTCCACCGCGCCATCGACCGCGCGCGGGACCCGTTGCGCGCCTACGATCAGCTGACCGCGCTCGGCTGCGACACGGTGCTCGCGGCCGGGCATCCGCACGGCGTGGCGCACGGACTTTCGGTGCTGCAGCGGCTCGCCCGCCGTTCGGACGGGCCGCGGCTGCTGGTCGGCGGGGGCCTGCGGGCGCAGCAGGTGCATCTGCTGCGGGCCGGTGGGGTGGGCGCGTTCCACGTCGGCAGCGCGGTCCGTCCCGGCGGCTGGGAGTCCGATGTGGACGTCGCGGCCGTTCGCGAGTGGGCGGCTCTGGTCAAGGAGTAGGCAGGCCCGAGCAGGCAAGTACGTGAAGGCCCCCTTCCTTGCGCCAGACGCAAGGAAGGGGGCCTTCACGTACTTCCGGATACGGTCGAACTCCTGGCATTGACCCTCGAAGTCGGCAAGGAGGCCTTCGCCGCATCGCGCCCGCGCCAGACCGTATGCGAGGGGTCAGGTTCAGACCACATACGGTGATACGAGGTTGCATCTTCAACTATCGGGTTCCGACCAGATACCGTGTGGTCATGGCTACCCGCACCGTACGTGACGCGACCAGGGAACTGCTGCGCGATCTGGGCCTGACCACCGTTTTCGGCAATCCCGGCACGACCGAGATCGCCTTCCTGACGGAGTGGCCGGACGACTTCACCTACGTGCTCGCGCTCCACGAGGCGTCCGTCGTCGCGATGGCCGACGGGTACGCGCGGGCGACGAGGCGGGCGACGCTGGTGAATCTGCACTCCGCCGGCGGGGTCGGCCACGCGCTCGGGCACATCTTCACCGCGTACCGCAACAACGCGCCGCTGATCATCGTCGCCGGCCAGCAGACCAGGTCGCTCCTGCCGGACGATCCGTTCCTCGGCGCCGTCGAGGCGGCGAACTTCCCCAAGCCGTACGTGAAGTGGAGCTGCGAACCGGCGAGGGCCGAGGACGTCCCGGCGGCGCTGGCGCGGGCGTATCACGTCGCGACCCAGGCGCCGATGGGGCCGGTGTTCGTCTCGGTGCCGGTGGACGACTGGGACGTCGAGACCACGAAGCCGATCGTCTCCCGGCCGACGATCCGCGGTTTCGCGCCCGATCCGTCCGCTTTGGACGAATTGGTGTCCGCTTTGGACGCCGCCGAGCATCCGGCGATCGTGGTCGGCGCGGGTGTCGACGACGAGGGCGCCGTACCGGATCTCGTCGAGCTGGCCGAGAAGGTCGGCGCGGGCGTCTGGGCGTCGCCGATGGCGGCGCGTTGCTCGTTCCCCGAGGACCACCCGCAGTTCTTCGGTTTCCTGCAGCCGGAACGCAAAGCGCTCGCGAGCGCGCTGATCGACCACGACCTCGTGGTCGTCATCGGCGCTCCGGCGTTCATCTACCACGTGTACCGCGGCGAGTCGGAGATCTCGATGCCGCCGCTGTTCCTGGTCAACTCCGACGAGCAGGTCCTCGCCAGGGCCGAGGCGGGCACCGGCATCCGCGCGACGCCGAAGCTCGCGATCCGCGCGCTGCTGGAGCGCGCCACGCCGCGGGAGGCGCCGAAATCCCGCACCCGGCTGGAAAAGCCCGCCGCGGTCACCCCGATCACGCCGAGCTTCGCCTACTCGGTGATCTCGGAAGTCCTGCCGGACAACGCGATCGTCGTCGAAGAGACCCCGAGCCACCGCAACGAACTGCACGACCACCTGCCGATCAAGTCCACCGACTCTGGCTTCTTCACCGTCGCCAGCGGCACCCTGGGCTACGGCCTGCCCGCCGCCGTCGGCGTCGCGCTGGCCCGTCCGGACCGCAAGGTCGTCGCCATCCTCGGCGACGGGTCGAGCATGTACTGCGTCCAGGCACTGTGGACGGCGGCGCAGCACCACCTGCCGGTGACGTTCGTGATCTTCGACAATTCGCAGTACGCCGCCGTGCGCATCCTCGGCGAGGCCGCGGGCGGCGAGAAGGTGCCGGGCGTCGACCTCGGTGGCATCGATTTCCCCGCGCTGGCGAAGAGCCTGGGGCTGGGAACGTCGGTCGTCGAGAAGGCCGAAGACCTCAAGCCGACGCTGGAAGCCGCGCTGCCGGACGAGCGGCCGCATCTGGTGCACGTCCGCATCGACGCGAACCCGCGCACGCTGTACTGAGGCGCTGGGGCCGCCTCGTGATGTAGCGAAGGCCTCCTTCCCCGCCATCAGGGTAGGCAAGGAGGCCTTCGCTACTTGGACGTTGTGAAGCCGTTGCTAGTACGTGAAGGGGGCCTTCATGTACTTGTCGAGGCGTAAGGCAAATGTGTCGTGTGCCGGGGTTGGCGGCAGGGCCAGGGCCTGGCGCCTTCTCGACTGTCCATAAGGGACACGTTCCGAGACGGCAGAGCCCGATTTGTGCGGATTTGCAGGGGGGTCGTGAGTGGCGATTCGGGTTAGAACCCGAATCGCCACTCACGACCCTCGTCGCGAACCGCGCATCTGGTCATCCCCTCGACGCGTCAGCTCTTCGCGCGCACCTCGGAGGCGGCAGCGTCGGCTTCGGCGTCCTGCTGCGCGAGTTCGTACTCGGCCGCGTCGGAAGCCGCGGTGACGGCGGCGGCGTTCTCGGGGGTGCCACCGTGCAGCAGCCGCGCCACTTCACCGCGCAGCGTCACGAACTCGGCGGACTCGCGCGTGGTGATCTGGTCCCGCTCCGCGGGCAGCCCGACCGGCAGATCCGCGACGATCTTGGCGGGCGACTTCGACAGCACCAGCACCCGGTCCGAGAGGTAGACACTCTCGTCGATGTCGTGCGTGACAACGAGAACCGTGCTGCCGTTCTCGCGCTGCACGCGCCGGGTCAGGTCCTCGAGTTCGAATCGCGTCTGCGCGTCGACCGACGCGAACGGCTCGTCCATCAGCAGCAGGGCGGGGCGGCTGGCCAGCGCTCGCGCGATCGACACGCGCTGCTGCATACCGCCCGAGAGCTGCCACGGGAACTTCGAGCCGACTTCGGAAAGACCGACCGAATCCAGCGCCTCCTGCGCCCGCGTCCGGCGCTCCGAGCGGCTCAAGTTACGCCACCGCAAGGGGAATTCGACGTTCTTCGCGACCGAGAGCCACGGGAACAGTGAGCGGCTGTAGTCCTGGAACACCACGGCCAGATCCTCCGGCACGCCGGAGACGTCGTCGCCGTGCAGGCTGACGCGGCCGGACGTCGGCTTGATCAGCCCGGCGATGCAGCGCAGCAGCGTCGACTTGCCGCAGCCCGACGGGCCGACGATGCTCGCGAGCTGTCCCGCTTCCACGGTGAACGACAGATCGTTGACCGCGATGTGCGCCTTTTCTCCCGCGCCGTAACGGTGGTTCAGCCCGGAGACTTCGAGCATGGTTGACATCTTGCTGACCCTTCGAAAACTAGAGACGGCCGTTGCGGGTGGGCTGCCAGCGGAGCACTCTCTGCTCCACCGCGAGGAAGGCCGCGTTGAACCCGAAGCCGAGGAGCCCGAGCAGGACCAGCCACGACCACATGAGCGGGAAGTCGAACGCCTGCTGGGCGTCCATCAGTGACCGGCCGATGCCGTTGTAGGAGCCGACCAGTTCCGAGATCACCATCAGCAGCAGGGAAATGGACAGGCTCAGCCGCAGCCCCGCGAAGATCTTCGGCCCGGCGGCAGGCAGCACGATCGAGCGCACCCAGTACGACCGCGGGGTCCGGAACGATTTCGCGGTGTCGATCTTCACCTGGTCCACCGACCGGACCCCGTCCACGGTGTTGAGCAGCACCGGCCAGATCGCGCCGAAGATGATCGATCCGGTCTGCATGCCCGGCCCGAGTCCGAAAAGGACGATGAACACCGGGATCAGCGCGGGCGGCGGCACCGAGCGGAAGAACGCGAAAAGCGGTCCGACGTAGTCCATCCCGGTCTTGGACCGGCCGAGCATGACCCCCAGCGCGACGCCGAGGGCGCCGGCCAGCAGCCAGCCGCCGAGTGTCCGGCCGAGGCTCGGCAGGACGTTGGCGAACACGGTGTCGGTGAGGAACAGTTGTGAGGCCGGACCGGTGAACCACAGTTTCGCCGAGGCGGTCAGGATTTCGGTCGGCGGCGGAAAGAACGGGCTCTCCGCGAGCCGGGTCGCGAGCTCCCAGATCCCGAGCAGGGCGAAGAAGAGCAGCCAGTTGCGGACGAGGATGCCGATACCCCGGCCCACGCGCCTGCCGACGCGGCTGGTCAGCGTGAGGGTCGTCACGAGACCGCCTCCCGGTCGACCGTGCTCCAGCGGAACGCCCGCCTGCCGATCATCTCGAGTCCGCCGTTGATGAGGAAGCCGAGCGCGCCGACCACCACGGTGCCCGCGAGCACGAGGTCGAACCTGGTGGAGCCGGTGCTGGCCTGCATGATGAAGTTGCCGATGCCGAGTTTGGCCCCGGCGAGGAATTCGGTGCTGACCACCGCGATCAGCGCGATGTTGGCGGACAGCCGGACCCCGGTGAACACGAACGGCGCGGTATGCGGCAGCGCCACCGACGTCAACGTCCGGAACTTGCTGGTACCGCAGGCTTTCGCGGTCTCCTGCAGGACGGGGTCGATCTCGCCGAGCGCGTAGATCGTGTTGAACATGATGGGCCACAACGACGCGTACACGGCCAGCGTGATCTTCGCTTCGGGGCCACCGCCGATCAGCAGGAGCACCAGCGGGATCAGCGCGACGGCGGGGATCGGCCGCAGGAACTCGATGACCACCGCGGTCGCGGTGCGCAGGCCGGGGATGCTGCCCAGCAGCAGACCGGCGGGTACGGCGACGGCGACCGCGATCAGCAGGGCGATCGCCCACGCGAGGAACGTGGCGATCAGGTCCCGGATGAACTGCGTCTCGCCGAACTGTTCGAAGATCGTCACGAGGACGACGGTCGGCGGGGGAAGGAACTCTTTACGGACCAGGCCGGCCTGGACGATCACTTCCCAGATGAGGAAGAAACCGGCCAGACCGGCCAGAGCACGGAGAAGTCGTGGCACCTTGACCTTTATCCAGCTTGAGGGGCGAGCATCGGAGCGGCGTCGAGCTTGGCCGAGATCACTCCGGTCTGCAGCAGCAGATCCGGCACGCGCTGCAGCCGGCGGGCGTCCAGGGTGGCCCCGAACGTCGGCAGCGTCAGCAGTGAGGCGGTTTCGGCGTCGACCTTGGCGTACTTGACGATCATCGGTTCGATCTTGGAGCGGTCGGCCGATTCGCGCACGGCCTTGGCCAGTGCGCGCTGGAACGCGGCCAGCGTCTTCGGGTTCTTGTCCACGAAGGAGCCGAGCGCGCCGAAGCCCGCCAGGGGGAAGTCCGTGGTGGCGCCGGTCGCGATGTCGACGACCGGGGTCGCGCCGACGACCTTGGACGCCTGGGTCAGGAACGGCTCGGGCAGGTAGCCCGCGTCGACCTGGCCCGAGCCGAGCGCGGCGGCGATGTTCGGCAGCGCCATCGGCACCCACTGGACCTTGCTGGTGTCGACGCCGTGGTCCTTCATCACCGAGACGGTGAGCAGGTGGGAGGCGGTGTTCTTGTCGGTGATCGCGATCTTCTTGCCCGCGAGGTCGTTGATCGTCTTGACCGTGGAGTTCGGCACCGTGACGACCGCGTTGCTCTTGGGGCTGGCCGACACGGAGTCGGCGACGAGCCGGATGTCGGCGGCGCCCTTGCTCTTCGCGACGAAGAACGGCATGTAGGTGGAGAAGGCGATGTCGACCTCGCCACCGATCATCTTGGTCATCGCCTGCTGACCGCTGGGGGCGTCGACCGCTTCGACCTCGAGACCTTCGGCCTTGAAGTAGCCGGCTTCCTGAGCCAGCCGCAGCGGCGCGAGGTCGACGACGGGCAGCAGGGCCACCTTGATCTTCGACTTCTCCAGCGAGCCGTCACCACCGGACGCTTTGGACGTGTCGTCGCCGCCGAGGGCGCCACAGGCGCCCAACGTGGCCAGCATGAGCGCGCTCAGGGCGACGCCGACGGCACCTCGGCCTCTACGCGCACCACTTCTGCTCATGGCGTTTCGAAACAAAGCCAGCTCCTCGGAAACAATGAATCACCGTTGGGGTTTTTTCATCCGTGTCGTGGCTTCGATTCGCCAGGCACGCGGTCACCTTAGAGATTTGCCCACCTGCTCACAATGGGTGTTGTCAGCGGGTGATCATTTTAGGCCATTCGCCCGATCACCGGATCACCCGCTTGGACAACATTACTTTCAGTGATCGAATTACGGGTGGAACCGCAATTCGGGGTAACCGCGTGTCATCAACTGGTGGTCTGCGGCGCGATCATCGGGCCGACGTCGATCTTGGTCTGGATGGCGCCCATCTGCAGGAGCAGGTCCGGCACCCGCTGGATGCGGCGGGGGTCCAGGGTGGACTGGAAGGTCAGCAGCGTGGTCAGCGCGGCGGTGTCCTGGTCGATCTTGGCGTACTTGACCAGCAGCGGCTCGATCTTGGAGCGGTCCGCCGCGTCCCGGGTGGCCTTCTGCATGGCGCGCTGGAAGGCGGCCACGGTCTTCGGGTTCTCGTTCACGAACTTGCCGAGCGACCCGTAGCCCGCGGTGGGGAAGTCCTGGGTGGCGCCGGTGGCGGTGTCCACGACCGGGACGGTGCCCGCCTGCTTCGCGGTCTGGGTGATGAAGGGCTCGGTCAGGAAGCCGGCATCGATGTCACCGTTCTTGAGCGCGGTCCCGATGTTCGGCAGGGGGATCGGCACCCACTGCACCTTGCTCGCGTCGACGCCGTGGTCCTTCATGACCGATTTGGACAGTGTGTCCGACACGGTGTTCGGCGCGGTGATGCCGATCTTCTTGCCCGCCAGGTCGCTGACGCTCTTCACCGTCGACGTCGGCAGGGTGACCAGCATCGTGCTCTTCGGACCGGCGGAGGAGGCGTCCGCGACCAGCTTGATGTCCGCGGTGCCCTTGCTCATCGCGATGAAGAACGGCGTGTAGCTCGCGTACGCGATGTCGACCTCGCCGCCGATCAGCTTCGTCAGCGAGACCTGGCCGGTCGCGGCTTCGATGGCCTCGACGTCGAGACCCTCGTTCTTGAAGTAGCCGCCGTCCTGCGCGAGGCGCAGCGGGGCGAGGTCGATGGTCGACATCACGGCGACCTTGATCTTCGACTTCTCGAGGTTCCCCGAGCCGCCGGAAGAGGAGGACGAATCGTCGCCGCCGAGGAGGCCGCAGCCGCTGGCCGATACCGAGACGACGGCCGCCATCGCGAAGGCGAGGGCTCCACGCCGGCCCAGGCTGACGCTCAAGGCCTTCTTCGAGCTTGCAGAGCCAAGCAAAGGGGTGCTCCTGATCAAGGGAGGGACACGTGATGACGTGGCCTGATGTGGAATTCGGAAGTGACTCTTTGTCAAGCCACGGGCCCACTGTAGAGAACGGACACAGCGCTCACAATGGGTGGTCATCCCATGATCCCAAGTGGTAACGATCACCCGAACAGGTTGTTTGTCAGAAGTGAACACAACGGGGCGTGTTCGCGGCGGGGACTTGTTGCCAACTGAGCGCCAACGGGTCAAGACCCGTACGGGGTCTTCTTGCACGTCTTGACCGAAGGGTTACATCTGGCCCTTCCGTTCGCTACCCTCATGCACCGGTAGTGAGGTGTGGACCACTGATGTAGTGAAAGAGAGTGCCTTGGATGGCCGAACGCTCTGGACCTTTCCCGAGGTGCAAGGCACTCTGTGTCGAACACGTTGAACACGTCCGTGCTTCACTGGTGCGTCCCCGCGCACTGGCGGGTTGGGCCGAATAGACCAATGGCGTCAGGCAGGGTTTCGGTCAAGTGCACTTGAGAGACTGCGTCAAAGACGACTTCCGCATTTCCAGGAGTGGACCCGCACGCCGTGCGCGCTCCTCCAGGGTGACGGGAGCGAGCGGATAGTGGTCTCCGACAACCGACCCAGACAGCAGCAGTACGGCATGTCCAAAATGGGCTTTCCCGGCCCGGATGAAGATGATGGTGGTGCGGCGGTGCCGAACGAAGACACCGCGGGGGTGGGAGGGGCCCCTGCGCGGGATACCGGAGACGGTCCTGGCGGGAAGGCCGGGTCGTTCCTGGGCCTGCGTAACTGGCGTCTGCGATCGAAGCTCGCGGCCGTTCTGATCATCCCGACGCTGACCGCGCTCGCGCTCGGCACGCTGCGCGTGATCGACGACAGCGGCGAGGCGGCGAGGTTCCAGGACACGGCCGACCAGGTCGCGTTCGCCGACAAGATCACGCTCGTGGTGCACGAGCTGCAGAGCGAACGCTCGCTCGCCGTCGCCAAGATCGCCTCCGGTGACGCGTCGCGCCAAGCCGGTCTCGACGCGCAGATCTCCAAGGTCGACCGCGCGGTCGACGATCTGCGGGCTTCGGCGAACCAGATCAACCCGGACGATCAGGACACAAGGGACCGTTATTCGCGTGGTCTGCAGCGGCTCGACGCCCTGCGCCCGCTGCGCGGCGCGATGAACACCTCGCTGCTGGGCGACACCCCGGTCCTCATCGCCTACTCCGGCATCCTCGACTCGCTGGTCCAGCTCGGCCGCGAGGTGACGACCGCGGTGGCGAACCGCGACGTGCTCCGGCTCGGTGTGACCGTGCAGGCCGTCAGTGAGGGCAAGGAGTTCATCGCCCGCGGTGACGCGGCGCTACTGATCGCCTCCTTCCGCTCCTCGTTCCCCGGCGACCTGTTCGACCAGGCGCGTTCGGCGGTCGCGAGCGGTGACGCCTCGACGGCGGCCTTCCTCGCCAACGCCAGCCCCGAACAGCGGCAGCTCTACTCGGACACCTTCTCCGGCCCCGAGGTCGACGACCGCCGCCGGATCACCACGATGGCGTTCTCGCTGCACCAGCAGAACGAGCCGCCGTCGATCGACAACGTCGCGCTCGGCAACGACAGCCGGGTCGCGCTGGACAAACTCCGCGCGGTCGAGACCAATCTGCTCGGCCAGCTGCGGGCACAGGCCGACGAACTGGCGACCGACGCGATCAACTCGGCCTGGATCGGCGGCGCGATCGTGCTGCTGGCCCTGCTCGCGGCGCTGTTCCTGATGCTCGTCATCGCCAGGCTGATGCTGCGCCCGCTGCGGATCCTGCGGAAGACCGCGCTCGACGTCGCGTACACACGACTGCCGGAAACCGTGCAGGCGATCCTCGACGACCCGGACCCGGTCAACGCCTCGAAGCGCTCGGTCGAGCCGGTGCCGGTCACCTCGCGTGACGAGATCGGTGAAGTGGCGCGGTCCTTCGACGTCGTCCACGCGCAGGCCGTCAAGATGGCCGCCGAGCAGGCCCTCCTGCGAGAGAACGTCAACGGCATCTTCGTGAACCTGTCCCGCCGGTCGCAGCGGCTGGTGGAACGCCAGCTCGGCGTGATCGACCGGCTCGAGGCCGACGAGCAGGATCCGGACCACTTGGCCAGCCTGTTCGAGCTCGACCACCTCGCCACGCGGCTGCGCCGCAACGGTGAAAGCCTCCTGGTGCTCTCGGGCGCCGGTCTCGCGAAGTCGGTGCCCAAGCCGGTGCCCGCCGCCGACGTCATCGGCGCCGCGGTCTCGGAGATCGAGCAGTACGCCCGGATCGAGATCGGGATCGTCCCCGAGGTCGCCGTCCAGGGCCTGACGATCCACGACCTCGTGCACGTGCTCGCGGAACTGCTGGACAACGCCACCTACTTCTCCGAGCCGGAGACGAAGGTGACCGTCCGCGCGGTGATCACCCGCAAGAAGGCGCTCGCCATCCAGGTCACCGACCACGGTGTCGGCATGACCGAGGAGCGGCTCGCCGAGGTGAACCAGCGCCTGGCCGACCCGCCGGACCTGGACGTCTCGGTGACCCGGCGGATGGGCCTGTACGTGGTCGCGCGCCTGGCGCGCCGCCACGGCATCGAGGTCCGGCTGCGGGAGAACGAGGACATCGAGGGCGGCGTGATCGCGCGGGTCGTCGTGCCCGCCGAACTGCTCACGCAGATGCGGCCCGGCGTGCGGACCCCGCCGCCGTCGAACCGCTCGGAAACGTCGATGCCTTCGATGCCGTCGGTGTCCGAGATGTCGACGTCGCTGCCGAACATCCCCGCTTCCGACCGCGGCCTGGAGATGACCCCGCCGCCACCGTCGAAGCCCCCGGCTTCGCAACCGATCGCGCAGCAGGGCGGGCTCGTCCCGCTCGACCAGCCGATCAGCCTCGACGACCTGGTCGCGGGCAAGAACGCGGCCGGACCGTTCCTCAGCCCGGCGGTCCCCGCCGAGGAGACCCCGGCGTGGCCGACGGCGGACGACATCTCGCCGCCGAACGGCGACGGCGCCTCCAGCGGCACCGAGACCCAGTTCTCGTCGCTGGTGCTGCCGAAGCGGGAGCCGAAGTACACCCCGGTCGAAACGCCGAACAGGGCAATGGGGTCTTCGGGGTCTTCGGAGTCCGAGCGGTCTTCGGACGAAGGCAAGTCGGCGCTCGACGACGACGTGCCCACCCGGCGGCTGCCGATCTACCAGTCGGTGCTGTCCCGTTGGTTCAGCGAAGGCGACGAGGCAGGCGCCGACACCCCGACCACCTACACGGAGCCGGTCGAGCCCGACCTGCCCGAGCAGACCCGCGACACCGCCGCCGACGTGGTGGAACCCGACGTCGAGGACACTCCCGAAGAGGCATTGCCCACTCGGACCCCTCGGACTGTTCCGCCGGAGACCGCGCTCCAGGACAATGGCTGGCGCAGCGCGTCGGACGACGGCTGGCAGGCGGCGCAGGTCCTGTACGAAGAGCGGAACGACGAGATCACCCCGGCCGGCCTGCCCAAACGGGTGCCGAACCAGTACCTCGTCCCCGGCTCGATCGGCGGGAACGAGCCGAAGAAGGAAGACTCGTTCGCCGACAAGACCTCCGGAATGCCGGGAACGGGTGCGATCGCCCGCTCGGCGACTGCGGCGAGGAGTCGGATGGCAAGCTTCCAGCAGGGCTACAAGTCGGGACGGCACGCGTTGAAGGATCGTCCGATCGACGCGCTGGATGACAACGGCGTTCCGGTGACCGGCGGAGGTTCCTCCGCCGATGACAGCAGTAAGGAGTGACAGTGACACGGGCGGGTGCGATGCAGCCGGGTGGTCCGGCGCAGCCTGGCGGCCAGGCGCAGGGTAAAGGACACACGAGCAGCTTTGCCTGGCTGATCACGGATTTCGTGCACCGGGTCCCGGGCGCGGCGCATGCCGTGGTGGTGTCGGCGGACGGTTTGCTGCTGGCCTCTTCGAAGGGACTTCCCAAGGACAGGGCCGATCAGCTGGCCGCGGTCGCGTCGGGGCTCACGAGCCTCGCACGCGGTGCGGCGAAGGTGTTCGAAGGCGGCACGGTCGCGCAGACGGTGGTCGAGATGGCCAACGGCTTCCTCTTCCTGATGTCGGTGTCCGACGGGTCCTGTCTGGCGGTCCTCGGATCGCCGGAGAGTGACATCGGCCTGGTCGTCTACGAGATGACCCTGCTGGTGGAACGGGTGGGGCAACAGCTGACACCGGAGATGCGCGCGCAGCTGCAGGGCGCGTCGGTCCGCCGCTGAGCGACCGGGAACCGAGGAGAATGCCGTGGACGACGGGCGCTTGAGGGGCGATGGCCGGCTCGGTGACGACTTCTCCGGCGGGTGGTCGGAACGTGACGACGGCCGGGAGGACTGGACGTCCTTCCGGGACCGGGTCGACCGCGAATGGCGATCGCGACGGGCACAGGGGTCGGACAACGACCCCGTGTCCCCGGACGAGGCCTCCCGCTGGCTGACCGATTCGAACGCGGGACAGGGACCCGCCGATTTCAGCGTCACGGACTACCGGGAACGCCTGCTCGGCGGCCCCGGGGCCGAACTGTTCGGTGGTGGCAGCGGCCCGCTCTACGATTCCGGCGAGTTCGCCAAGTTCTCCTTCGACAAGGAGGAGGAACGCCGGGCGGCCGCGGCCGCCGCGGATCCGCTCGCCGCGGCACTGCCGCAGCAGGCACAGAACGAATACGTCGACGAGCAGTACACCACCGACGTCGAATCATCCGGCCTGGTCCGGCCGTACTTCCGCACGCGGGGACGGACCAAGCCGACGTACGACCTTGCCATCGAGGCGTTGATCTCGACCAGTGAACAGGGACGTGTGCTCGACCGGGTACGCGTCCCCGAACATCGGTCGATCTGCGACCTTTGCCTGGACACCCGGTCCGTCGCCGAAGTCGCGGCGCTGTTGCGCCTGCCGCTCGGCGTGGTCCGGGTGCTGATCGGAGACGTGGCCGGCCTCGGCCTGGTCCTGGTGCACACTGCCAGCCAGAACGTGGGTGACCGGCCCAGTATCGAGTTCATGGAGAGGGTGCTCAGTGGGCTTCGGAGAATTTGACTCCGACGCGAATGCGCCGCAGGTGGCCGGGCCGACGTCGTCGGCCAAGATCGTGGTCGCTGGCGGATTCGGCTCGGGGAAGACCACGCTGGTCGGAGCGGTTTCGGAGATCGATCCGCTGACCACCGAGGCCATGATGACCGAGGCCAGTACCGGCGTCGACGACAATTCGGCCACCCCGAACAAGTCGACGACGACCGTGGCCATGGACTTCGGCCGGATTTCGCTGGACTCGGATCTGGTGCTGTACGTGTTCGGTACGCCGGGCCAGCACCGGTTCTGGTTCATGTGGGACGACCTCGCGGTCGGCGCCATCGGTGCCGTCGTGCTGGTCGACACGCGGCGGCTCGCCGACGCGTTCCCGTCGATCGACTTCTTCGAGAACCGGAAGCTGCCGTACGTCGTGGCGATCAACTGCTTCGACCGGCTGCTGCACCACCAGATCGAGGACGTCCGGCACGCGCTGACGATCTCGCCGTCCGTGCCGATCATGGCCTGTGACGCCCGGGAACGTGACTCCGCCAAGCAGGTGTTGATCTCGGTCGTGCAGCACGCCATCGCACACGATTCGGCGTTGCGCGCGGGATAGCGACAGGCGAAACCCCGGAGCGGATGCGGCCGTTGGAGTGAACTCGGCAGGCTTCACCCGCTTCGGGGAGTGGCGCCACCAACCGGAGCGGACGCGGGGCGATCCCTTTCACGCGATCCGGTGCTGAAGGCGCCCGAACGGGTGACCGGAACGGCGATGACCTGGGCGGACGCCGGTTCACGTCCGGTCGCACCCGGCCACCACGGGGTGACCCACGAATGCGTGGTTCGCGATGGGTCGACGCGGTGAGCGGCCGGACGTTTACGTTCGGTTAACGCCGATGGCCGGGTGGCGGACTCGACACGATCGACGGGACGAATACGCTGGGTGGAGGCGTCTTTCGGACCGCCGGTACCGGGATCGGTGCTGGTCGGGGAGAGTCGCCCGGACCACGTCGCCCAGGTGGTCTTGACGCAGCGAGGAGGGACTTGTGACGGCATCCGGACAGCAGCAGAGCTCGTTCGGCTGGCTCATCACGGATTTCGCGCGCCGGGTTCCCGGTGCCGCGCACGCCGTGCTGGTCTCGGCGGACGGTCTTCTCCTCGCGCCGTCGGAAGGGCTGCCGCAGGAGCGGGCCGAACAGCTGTCCGCGGTCGCCTCCGGGCTGATCAGCCTCACCGCCGGCGCCGCCCGCTGCTTCGACGCGGGCGGGGTCAACCAGACCGTCGTCGAGATGGAACGCGGCTACCTCTTCCTCATGTCGGTCGCCGACGGCTCCTCACTCGCCGTACTGGCCGCGCCGACCTGTGACATCGGCACCGTGGCCTACGAGATGACCCTGCTCGTCGAGCGGGTCGGCCAGCAGATCACGCCCGAGCTGCGCGCGCAGCTGCAGGGCGGCGTACGTGGGTAAGCGCCGATGAAGATCACCGGATTCACCGAACCGGAACCCTCCGGCTGGGACTCCCTCTACCAGGGCACCGAACGCGAGGCCTTCGATTCCCCGAGCCGGTTCGAGCTGAGCTCGATCAGCACGGTCATGCCGCGACGCCCGCCCGCCGCCCCGCCCCCCGCCCCGGCGCCGATGCCTTCGCCCCTTCGCCAATCGCCGCCGCCGCGCGTCACCGCCGACGACGCCGCGCCCGCTTCGGTCTACATGCCGCCGTCGCCGGGCTCGCGGGTCCGGCCCTACACCCGCACCGGCGGACGCACCCGCACCGCGCACGACCTGGCGCTGGAGGCGCTGGTGTCGACCAGCGACGACGGTCGCCGGTACCGCGGCGTGCGGACCCCCGAACACCGCCAGATCTGCGACCTCTGCCTCGATACCCGGTCGATCGCGGAGATCGCCGCGCATCTGCGGCTGCCGCTTGGCGTGGTGAAGGTGCTCGTCGGCGACATGGCGGACGCCGGTCTGGTGCTGATCCACCAGACGGAACTGATCCTCGGCGACTCTTCTTCGCGCGCTTTCATGGAGCGGGTGCTTCAGGGCCTTCGCGCCCTCTAACCCCCCGCAATTAGTCACCTACTTGCGCTCCGAACAGCCCGCAAGTAGGTGACTAATTGCGGGGGTCAGTCTTCGACGAGGGCAGCCGACGTGATCCGGTGCAGCGGGTAGCGCTCGTGGTCGGTCCCTTCGAGGACCCCGCCGCCGACCCGCAGCGGCCGCACCACCCGCTGGCTCGCCGTCCCGCGTGAGTCGACGAAGCCGATCCACACCTCGCGGCGCTCCATGGTCGCCTGGGACAGCAACGCCAGCGTCGCGGACGTGTCCCCGGCGCCGCCTCCCTGTGGCGCGCGCACCGTCTCGCCCCGGCGGCGCGCCGAAGCGGCGTCACCGGCCCGGACGTGCGCGACGATCTTGCCGACCTGGTCGTCGGTCAGCCCGGCAGGCTCTCCGGGGGCCCGGCGCGCGGCACGCGCCTTCGCGGGCAGGCGACGTCCGGAAGGCCTGATGTCCATGACGCGTCCGTCGGGACCTTCGGCGGCAGGAGCGAACCCGGCGGCGCGGAGCGCGTCGAGGACTTCGGCGAGCGGGTACGCGCTGATGAGCACTGTCGGCGCGATCATGCGCAAGCCGTACTCCGTCGCGACCGGGCTGCCCATGACCTCCGCGAGCAGCGACGCGTCGTCGCAGCGCAGGAACGATTCGGCGGCCCCGCCGCGCAGCCGCCCGTGCCGCCGGGCGACGTCGTCGATCAGGTAGCTCAGCGATTGGGGCACCGGCGTCGCCGACCGCGTCGTGAACAGCTGGTGCAGTTCGCCCGCGGTCCGCCCGGTGTCGAGCGCGCGCCGCACGGACGTCTCGGTGATCCGGTAGACGGTCGCGTGCCCGGAGGATTCGATGTCGGCGACGGCGGTCATGTCGGCCGCGAGTTCGGCCTCCAGCGGACCCGGCGCGACCACCGTCAGATCGGCCTGGACCAGGACGTGGTCCACCGGACGCGGCAGTGCGTCGATCATCGCCTCGACCGCTCCCGGCCGATCCTCGGCCAGCAGTGCCCGGGTCGCCGTGGTGAGCCCGCCGAGCCCGATCAGGCCGAGTGCGGCCCCCTCCGCCATCGTCCAGCGCACGGTCTCGTCCCGCAGCCGCCCGCCCCGCCGCGGCGCGCGCCAGGCGAGGGCGGCGACCAGTTCGTCGGTGCTCTTCACGCCCGCGCCGTCGGGAAGCGCGGCGAGGGCGAGGAGGATCCGCCGCCGCGACGCAGGCGCCAGCGGACGGCGCAGATCCTCCGACAGCGGCGCGATCGGCTTGTCCTTCGCGTCCCGCCCGCCGGCGAGGCCGGGCAGCCGGGGCAGTTCGAGCCAGGCCTGCGCGACCGTCATCCAGCGCTGCGCGGTCGGCGACGCGAGCCACGAATCCGTGAGCGTCGTCGGCACCCATTCCGGCGTGGTCGCTTCGCTGTCGGCCACCAGCCCGGCGCCGACCGCGATCTCCGCCAGCAGGGTCACCCGTGTCTCGTCGACGTCGAGATCCTTGGCGAGCTTCTTCAGTTCGCGGACCCCGAGCCCGCCGGACTTCAGCACCGGCGGCGGCGTCTCCGACCACGCACGAAGCATGCTTTCGGTCTGGCGCAAGAACTCCATCGCCTCGCCGGCCGCCGTCGCGTCCACTGTGGACGGCTGATGCGGATGCGTGGGGAGCTCCGGTTCGCGCAGCGACGCCGGGTCGAACACCGACCCGCCGCGCAGCGCGATCCCGATCTCGCGCGGCAGCTCGACGGTCTGGTCGTCCCGGCGCAGCAGCAGGCCACGCGCGAGCAGGCGCTGGACAGGGTTCCGCGCCCGCTCCAGCGGGACGTCGGCCGACGCGTCGCGGGTGCGGCCGATCGGCGGCCCGGCGGCCAGCGTCGTCAGCAGGGCTCGTTCATCCTCGCCGGCCTCCGCGAGCGCGGCCTCGATGTCCGTTCCGGCGAGCGAGGGCGACGACGACCCGAGCCCGGCCGGGAAGGGCCCGAGCGCGTCACGGGCCGACGGCGGGACGCGCAGCGCGTCGTCCTCACCCCAGACCAGGGCCCGCTTGCGCAACAGCGCCAGCGGCTCGCCGATCTTCGTGCCCACGAGCCGCGCGACCTCGGCCGCGGCGACCGGATCGGTGTCCGCTCCGGCCAGCAGGAGAGCGTCGAGGACGGAGAGAGTGAAGGTGTCGAGGTCTTCGCAAGCACGCGCGACGGAGCCCGGCGTGCCGGCCCGGGTGGCGAGCACGATGGTGTCGGACGGGGGTGGCGTGGACAGGTCGCGACGCGTGCGCAGCAGTGCGGCGAGAGCGTCGTCGGACTCCTGGCGCAGCCAGTCCGCCAGGGATGGCGCGGGCATAGACGACCAGGATACCGGGCGGGTGGTGGCCCGCCAGTGGCGTTCGGGCAGACTGTCCCGTGAGAACGGCTTGACCATGCTCTGGAGGACGTTGTGGCGAAGGGCGATAACAAGAAGCGCGCGGGCATCGACCCCACGTGGCCCGGTGAAGACGGGGAGCACCCCGTCACCGAGCTCGCGTCCGATCGGCAGGGCGCGCTGTCCCCGTTCGGCGACGTGACCTTCCCGCTCGAGAACGTGCCTTACGTGCACCCCGAGACCGAGATCAACCGGTAGAAAAAGCTACTCGCCGGTTACCCCTGCGAAGGTCCGTGGCGGCCGTCACGGGAGTAGGTTTTCGATCGACCTATTCGAGCGTTCCTCAGCGGGGGTAGTGCCATGCCGGTTCCCGGTCCCGGATATTCGATCACCGTCCGGGTGGAGGCCCCCGCGTCGTCCACCGCGGCGGGTGACCTGACGACCGCCGTCGGCAGGGTCGGCGGTGTGCTGACCGCGTTCGACGTCGTCGAGTCGCACCCCGAGTCGATCGTCGTCGACATCAGCGCCAACGCCCTGTCGGAGAACCACGCGCAGGACATCACGCAGACCCTGGACTCGCTGCCGGGCGTGCGCGTGCGCAAGGTCTCCGACCGGACGTTCCTGATCCACCTCGGCGGCAAGATCGAGGTCACCCCCAAGGTGGCGCTCCGTAACCGTGACGATCTCTCCCGCGCGTACACGCCGGGCGTCGCCCGCGTCTGCCAGGCGATCGCGGCGAACCCCGAGGACGCGCGCCGCCTGACCATCAAGCGCAACACCGTCGCGGTGCTCACCGACGGCTCCGCGGTGCTGGGCCTCGGCAACATCGGCCCGGCCGCCGCGCTCCCGGTGATGGAGGGCAAGGCGGCGCTGTTCAAGAAGTTCGCCGACGTCGACGCGTGGCCGGTCTGCCTGGACACCCAGGACACCGAAGAGATCATCATGATCGCGAAGGCGCTCGCGCCGGTCTACGCGGGCATCAACCTCGAGGACATCGCCGCGCCGCGCTGCTTCGAGATCGAGAAGCGCCTGCGTGAGCAGCTCGACATCCCGGTGTTCCACGACGACCAGCACGGCACCGCGATCGTCGTGGTCGCCGCGCTGCGCAACGCCCTGCGCGTGGTCGGGAAGAACATCGAAGACTGCAAGATCGTCGTCAGCGGCGTCGGCGCGGCGGGCTCGGCGATCATCCGCTTGATCCTCGGCAAGAACCCGGGTGACATCGTGGCCGCCGACATCGACGGCATCGTGCACTCCGCGCGCGGCAACCTCGACGAGAACCTGACCTGGATCGCCGAGCACACGAACAAGGAGCAGCAGGCGGGCACGCTGCACGAGGCGCTCGTCGGCGCCGACGTGTTCATCGGCGTCTCCGCGCCGAACCTGTTCGGGGCCGAGCAGGTCGCGACCATGAAGTCCGACGCCGTCGTGTTCGCGCTGGCCAACCCGGACCCGGAGATCGACCCGCTGGAAGCGCAGAAGCACGCGGCCGTGGTCGCCACCGGCCGCAGCGACTTCCCGAACCAGATCAACAACGTGCTCGCGTTCCCCGGTGTCTTCCGCGGTCTGCTCGACGCGCAGGCGCACCACATCGACGACTCGATGCTCCTCGCGGCCGCCGACGCCATCGCGGACGTGGTGGACAACGGCAAGCTGAACGCTTCGTTCATCGTGCCCAGCGTGTTCGACAGCGCCGTCGCCCCCGCCGTGGCCGAAGCCGTGAAGAAAGCGGCTAAGGCCGTCAAAGCTGCTCAGTCTGCCGAGCGCTGACGAAACCGGCTTCGGGAGACCCCGTAGCCGGAAGTGATACCAAATCTCCCTTGCTCCATTCGGAGTCCTCGTCATCACTGAGGCCGACCTCGTGGCCGACTTCAGGGTGACGACTCCGCGCCCGGCCCGCTCATAGGCTCGATCCCGACCAAGAAGTCGATCATGACGGGGGTTGGGGATGAATCGCTCTGTCCTGAGCAGGATCGGGACACTCACGGCCGCGGCGGCGACCGTGGCGGTACTCGTACCGGCCACGGCGTCCGCCGCGGTCTCGTCTGTGCGCTGGGGGCCGTGTCCGGAGGACGTGGCCGCGCCAGGGGTCGAATGCGGCACCTTGCCGGTCCCGCTCGACTACCGGAAGCCCGACGGCGCCACCATCGACATCGCCGTTTCGAAACTCGCCAGCACCAAGCCGGCGAAGCGGCGCGGGATCATGCTGACGAACCCGGGCGGCCCCGGCGGGCCCGGGCTGTCGATGCCCGCCGAACTGCGGGCGGCGGGCATGCCGTCGAGTGTGCTCGACGCGTACGACGTCATCGGGTTCGACCCGCGCGGGATCGGGCGCAGCACACCGGTCACCTGCGATCTCAAGCCCGAGCAGCAGGTGAGCAACGTCCCGCCGTACGCGCGCGACGCGGCGGCGGTGGCCGAGCGGGCGACGTACGTGGCCGGTATCGCGAAGCAGTGCGGTGAGTCGAAGACAGCCGCGAACCTGCCGTACATCACCACGGCCAACACCGCCCGCGACATGGACCGCGTCCGGGAAGCCCTCGGTGAGAAGAAGCTCTCGTACTACGGCGTCTCCTACGGCAGCTACCTGGGCGCCGTGTACTCGACGCTGTTCCCGCAGCAGACCGATCGCGTCGTGATCGACAGCGTGACCGGTCCTGGCGGGCTCGATCCGGCCACCTCGCGTCGCCTGGCGGAGGGGTTCGAGGACCGCTTCCCGGACTTCGCGAAATGGGCGGCGGCGCGGCACGCGAGCTACGGGCTGGG
Organism: Amycolatopsis sp. WAC 01375; assembly: GCF_003947325.1. NCBI lineage: Bacteria > Bacillati > Actinomycetota > Actinomycetes > Pseudonocardiales > Pseudonocardiaceae > Amycolatopsis > Amycolatopsis sp. WAC 01375. The sequence continues at coordinate 74,963 of NZ_QHHW01000016.1, read as the reverse complement.
CCGCACGCCGCAGCAGGTGACCGCGAAGTTCTACGAACTCGCCGCCAAACTCGACGGCGGCGCGGTCCCTGGCGTGGACGGCGCGGCGTTCCGGATGGGCACGTTCGGCGCGCTCTACTCGACCAGGTCCTTCCCGGTGCTCGCGCAGCAGTGGCAGGCGTTCGATGGCGAAGGCGTCTCGAAGCAGGCCGCCGAGACGGCGCAGATCGACGTGTCGCAGCTGCTGTCCGGACAGTTGCACGTGGTCTGCAACGACGCGAACTGGCCGGAGGACGTCGGGACCTACCAGCGCAACGTCGCCAAGGACCGGGTGAAGTACCCGATGTTCGGCGCGGCGGGGGCGAACATCTGGGCCTGCGCGTACTGGCCGTCCGAGCAGATCGAGCCGACGGTACGGATCGGCGACCGGGGACCGTCGAACATCCTGATGGTGCAGAACCTGCGTGACCCGGCGACTCCGCTGAGCGGTGCCAAGGAGATGCGCCGCGCACTCGGTGACCGGGCGCGGATCGTGACCGTGGACGAGGGCGGGCACGGCGTCTGGCTGAGCGACGAGAACGCTTGCGGCAACAACGCCGTCAACCGGTTCCTCGTGGAGGGCAAGCGTCCGGTGCGCGACACGGCCTGTGCCGCGGACAAGGGAGGGCTCTTCGCTTCGATGACGCCGGAGCAGCGGCAGGAACGCGAGAAGGCGCTCGACGAGGTTCGCTCGAAGCAACGGATGTTCTGAGGACTAGCCTGCTTGGCGTGAGTGAACTCAGCCACGTCGACCATACGGGCGCCGCCCGTATGGTCGACGTTTCCGGCAAGACGCCCACCGCCCGCACCGCGCTGGCGGGCGGCACCGTGCACACCACGGCCGAGGTGCTCGGCCTGCTGGCGACGGACGGGCTACCCAAGGGCGACGCCCTCGCGACCGCCCGGATCGCGGGCATCATGGGCGCGAAGAAGGTGCCCGAGCTGATTCCGCTGTGCCACCAGATCGCGCTGTCCGGGGTGAAGGTCGAGTTCGCCCTCGCCGAGACCGCCGTGCACATCACCGCGACCGCGAAGACCGACGACCGGACCGGCGTCGAGATGGAGGCGCTGACCGCCGTCGCCGTCGCCGGGCTGACCCTGCACGACATGATCAAGGCCGTCGATCCCGCGGCGACCCTCGACGATGTCCGCCTGATCCGCAAGGACGGCGGCAAGACCGGGACCTGGGAGCGGCCGTGAACCGCGTCGCGAGGGTGATCGTGGCGTCGAACCGTGCCGCGAAGGGTGTCTACGAGGACACGACCGGTCCGGTCATCACGGACTGGCTCGCCTCACGCGGCTGGGACGTGCCCGGGCCCGTGGTCGTCGAGGACGGGGAGCCGGTCGGTGAAGCGTTGCGCGACGCCGTCGCGGCCGGGGTCCAGGTGATCGTGACGACCGGCGGCACCGGCATCTCGCCGACGGACCGCACCCCGGACGTCACCCGCGCCGTCCTCGACTACGAACTCCCCGGCGTCGCGGACGCGATCCGGGCCGCCGGACTGCCCAAGGTGCCCACGGCCGTGCTCTCACGCGGGATCGCCGGCGTCGCCGGCCGGACCCTGGTGGTGAACCTGCCCGGCTCACGCGGCGGCGTGAAGGACGGCCTGGGCGTACTGGACGGGATCCTCGACCACGCCGTCGACCAGCTGGCGGGCGACGACCACCCACGGGAGGCACAGCAGTGAGCGTTCGGGTCGCACGGATCGCGGTGGTCGACGAGCCGCTTTCGGTCGAAGAACACGCCCGGCTGGTGGACGACGCGGCCGCGGGCGCCGTGGTCACCTTCGGCGGGGTCGTTCGGGACCACGACGGCGGGCGTTCGGTGGAACGGCTCGCCTACGAAGGCCACCCCAGCGCCGCCGACGTGCTCGCGGAGGTCGTCTCGGACCTCTCGGGAAAGTGGACCGGCGTACGCGCGGTCGCTGTCAGTCACCGGCTGGGCGCGCTGGCCATCGGGGATGTCGCGCTGGCCTGCGCCGTGGCGGCCGAGCACCGGGGCCAGGCCTTCGCGGCCTGTTCGGAGCTGGTCGACGAGGTCAAAGCGCGGTTGCCGGTGTGGAAGCACCAGCACTTCAGCGACGGCAGCGACGAGTGGGTCAACTCGCCGTAGCGAGGTGACCGAGCCGTGAGCGGCGTGCAATGAAAGGTCCTTTCCTCGCAAAATTTGCAAGGAAAGGACCTTTCATTGCACGCGCGCGGGCGGCCGGGCCTGGGGCGCCGGACCCCCGGACACGACAAGGCCCCACCGCCGGGGGAATGGCGCGGTGGGGCCTTGTCAGTCGTGACGTGGCCGCGCGGGGAATCCCGCGGGCATCACGACTTACCGGTGCTCAAGAGCTCACTTGGTGGCGAGCTTCTGGCCGACGACGATGAAGTCGGCGTTCGGCACGTACTCCTTGTTCAGGTCCTGCAGCTTCTGGAAGCCGCCCTGGACGTTGAACTTGGAGGCGATCTTGGACAGCGTGTCGCCGGCCACGACGGTGTAGTCACCCGCCGGGTTGGAGCTCGCGACATTGGCGGCGGCCGGGGCCGGGGCCTGCTGCTTGGTGACCGGAGCGGTCGACTTCTTCGGGGTCACCTTCTTGGTGGCCTTCGGGGCGGTCGACTTGGCCTTGGCGGGGCTGGCGGAGCCGCCCTTCTTGCCACAGTGCGGCCACGCGCCGATGCCCTGGCCCTGGAGGACCCGCTCGGCGACGGCGATCTGCTGCTCGCGCGACGCGTTGTGCGCGCTGCCGGTGCCACCGTAGGCGCGCCAGGTGCTCTGCGAGAACTGCAGACCACCGTAGTAGCCGTTACCGGTGTTGGTGTTCCAGTTTCCGCTGCTCTCGCACTGCGCGATGGCGTCCCAGTTGGTCGCCGACGCGGGGGTCGCGGCGATGGCGAGGGGGGCGCCGACCGCGACGCCCGCAATGGCAACGCGAGCGATGTGACGGGTGGCGGCGGACATCTTGCGGTGCTTGCCTCGGTAAGACATGTGAGTACATCTCGCTTCCTGCGCCTACGAGTCTGTGCTGAGGGAAGGACTCGCGGGTCCTGGCCGGCCGTCTCAGGCCGGCTGACTTCGCCGGACGCACGCCGCGTCGGCTCTGTCCCCTCGTCCCTGTCCGGAAATGCTTTCGCTCGGGGTTGGGTCCGGGAATCCGTTGGACAGGGCTCGGCGCTACGGGTTCCCGGTGTTGCGTGGTCGGTCGGGGCCAACCGAAAAGCGACGGTACGTAACGAACGGCCTGATCGGAAATTATTCGAGCTGTGACCTACATCACAGTAACAGCACGCAACCCATAACGATTCGGCTGTTTATGCAGGTCAGCGGGCCGTTATCGGACCGTTTCCTGGCCGAGATAATTCACGGATCGTGAGGCTTGCATCACGTGGATTAAGGGCTGACTGGCCCATTCGTGCGCCTTCGCGCGCTATTGGGCCGCGCACTTTAGCGAGACCTCAAGAAGTTCGCCAGCCCTGGCAGGTCGTCCGTATTCAGGTGGTCGACTCCGGCGTCGGCCAGCTCTTTCCAAAGCGCGTCACGTGCGGGGCCGGCGGTGTCCGGCGTCGCCCAAAAGCGCACTCGCTGGCCCGCCGCGTGGGCGCTTTCGACCATTTCGTGTAGTTTTGCCCGCTCCGCGGCCGGGAAGGGGCCTTCGCCGGTCCAGGTGAACAGCCCGGTCCAGGAGTCCGAGACCAGCGGGGTCATCCGGCGGTCCGAGCCGATGCCGAGGTCGTTCTGGTCCTTGATCCGGCCGTCGTAGAAGGCGAGCCGGAACTTCTGCCCGAGCATCACGTCCTTGGGCCGCCCGCCGGAGATCACCGCGGTGACGGCCCGCTTCTGCACGTGCCCGAACGCGTACAGAGAGAAGAGAAAGGAGTAGCGCGGGTCGTACAGCCGCTTTTCCAGCGCCGCGTACGTGCTGTTCGCGTCCCCCTTGACGTCGATCAGCAACTGGAACTCGACACGCTGCCGGTAGACGCCGACGCCGTGGTTGGCCAGGACGCGCTTGCGCAGCGGCTCCAGGTAGAGCGACTCGAGTGTGCGGTCCGGGCGGGTGTCGGCGAGGTCGTGCGCGACCAGCAACTGCCCGTCCACCAGGAAGATGTCGGCCTCGACGCTGGTGAAGCCCTGGTCGAGCGCGTCCTGCAGCGGACGCGTGTGCTCGTAGTCGTTGTGGCTGTGCGCCTGCGGCAGCGGCCGGACGCCGCGCTCGGAGGCGGAGGCGGGGGCGGTCGCGAGGCTCGTGGCGGCGACCGCGGCGAGCAGCGCGGCGAGGACACGGCGGGGAGTGATCACTGGCGCATCCTCGGCGGCTTCGGCGACCGGCCGGTGAATTCCGGACGGACCGCAGGTCAAAGGCCCCGGAACGGCTCGCGGGGGAGCAAGGGACCTTTGCTCTCACTTTCCCGCGTTTCCGCAGGTCAGCCGCCCGCGAACGGCGGCAGGACGTCCAGTTCGGCGCCCTCGGTCAGCGGCCGCGTGAGATCCCGCACGGCGACGCCGTCCAGCAGGTATGAGACCGCTTCGAGCAGCTTCGCGAGCTTTTCCGGGTGAAGTTCACGCAGTCGGGCGACGGCGTCGGCGACGCGGGCGCCGTCCGGCAGGGTCACCTTCTCCTCGTCGAGGCCGGCGGCCGCGCGAGCCGAGGCGAAGTACCGCACCACGATGGTCACCATGTCAGCCGCCGATCGCGCTCATCGGCCGGATCGGCTGCGCGAACCCGGCCTCGTTGATCTCGTGTCCGGCGAGCTTGCCCCACATGGTCGCCCGCCAGGCGTCCGCCACCTCTTCTTCGCGCGCGCCCGCGCGCACGAGGGCGCGTAGGTCGGTCTCGTCGTTGCTGAACAGGCACGAGCGCACCGCGCCGTCCGCGGTCAGCCGGGTGCGCTCGCAGGCGCCGCAGAAGGGGCGGGTCACCGACGCGATCACACCGACGTCGCCCGGTCCGCCGTCGACCAGCCAGCGTTCGGCGGGCGCCCCGCCCCGCGCGGCGGGGAACGGCGACAGCGAGAACTCCTCGCCGAGCATGCCGAGGATCTCCTCGGCGGTGATCATGTCGGCCCGGTTCCAGCCGTGCTGCGCGTCCAGCGGCATCTGCTCGATGAACCGCAGGTGGTAGCCCTCGGCGAGGCAGAACTTCAGCAGCGGCACGGCCTGGTCCTCGTTCAGTCCGCGCATCAGGACCGCGTTGACCTTCACCGGGTCCAGCCCGGCCTCCCTCGCGGCGGCCATGCCGGCGAACACGTGCGGAAGCCGGTCGCGGCGCGTGATCGTCTCGAACAGCGCGCGGTCGACGGTGTCCAGCGAGACATTGATCCGGTCCAAGCCGGCGTCGGCGAGCGACTTCGCGCGCTTCGCGAGCCCGATCCCGTTGGTGGTCATGGAAAGCCTCGGCCGCGGTTCGAGTGCCGCGACGCGCTCGACGATCTTCTCCAGCCCTTGGCGCAGCAGCGGTTCGCCGCCGGTGAGCCGGATGTCGGTGACGCCGAGCCGTTCGACGGCGATCCGCAGCAGGAATACGAGTTCGTCGTCGGTCAGCACGTCCGCGCTCGGCATCCATTCGAGCCCCTCGGCGGGCATGCAATAGGTGCAGCGCAGATTGCACTTGTCGGTGAGCGACACCCGCAGGTCGGTCGCGACCCGGCCGAAGGTGTCGATCAGCGCGGGATTGTCCGGCCTGGGCACGGTTGGGCCGCCGCGTGTACCGGGGACACGGGGAAACCCGAGATCGACTGCTGTCATTGTCACCAGACTAACCCCGAACGGGGCGAAACCGACTGTCTAGAATCCCTTTTCGCATCGAATCGGAAGGGTTTCCGGATGGCGAAATATCCGCTCTCGGCGGAGGAATTGGCCAGGTTCGCCGATCTCGGCAGGGAAGGCGGCACGCTGACCGTCCTCCGGCACGCGCGCATCGCCGAGCGGATGGGCCTGTCGGCCACCGATCACAAGGTCCTCGAGCTCGCCGGCCAGGCGCCGGGACCGTTGACAGCGGGCAGGATCGCCGAACTGACCGGGTTGTCGACGGGTGCTGTGACCGGCGTCATGGACAGGCTCGAAAAAGCAGGCCTCGCCCGCCGCGTCCGCGACACCGTCGACCGCCGGAAAGTCCTGATAGAGGTCGTTCCGGACGCGCTGGAGCGGCACGCGCCGCTCTTCGAATCCGCGTACACGAACATGAAGAACGTCCTCGAACGATTCTCCCCCGAGGAACGGAAAGTGCTCGAACGTTTCCAGAGCGCGTTGCTCGATGGCCTCCGCGACGAACTCCCCGGCAGTTCCTCGCCCGCGTAGCTTTTCCGCATCTGCGGAAGTAACCTGCCAGACATGCCGCAATTCCGGTTGTCTGAAGCCGCTCGCCTGCTCGGCGTCAGCGATGACACCGTCCGCCGCTGGGTGCGCGCGGGCCAGTTGACCGCGTTCGACGACTCGGCGGGCCGCAAGGTCGTCGACGGCGCCGAACTCGCCGCGTTCGCCAAGGCGCAGGCCGAACAGCCCGAGGATCCTTCGAGCGTCGGCCGCTCCGCGCGGAACCGGTTCGTCGGGCTCGTCACCGAAGTGATCACGGACAAGGTGATGGCACAGGTCGAGCTGCAATGCGGCCCGCATCGCGTGGTCTCGCTGATGAGCGCCGAGGCCGTCCGCGAACTCGGACTGCGGCCGGGGGTGCTCGCGGTCGCCGTCGTCAAGGCGACCACCGTCTTGATCGAAACCCCGGAAGGAAGCCGATGAGGAAGCTCGGCCCCGTCCTGCTCGCGTTGGCGCTGGCCGCGACGGCCTGTGGTTCGGGCGGGCCCGTCACCGCGTCCGTCGAGGCGAGGACGCTCACCGTGTTCGCGGCGGCGTCGCTGACCGAGTCGTTCGGGGTGCTGGGCAAGCGGTTCGAGGCACAGAACTCCGGGGTGACCGTGAAGTTCAGCTTCGAGGGCTCCTCGGCGCTGGTCCAGAAGCTGACTCAAGGCGCGAAGGCGGACGTCTTCGCGTCGGCGGACCAGGCCAATATGGACAAGGCAGCCAAGGGCGACGTGATCGACGGGCAGCCGTCGGTGTTCGCCACCAACCGGCTCGCCATCGCGGTCGGTAAGGGCAATCCGAAGGGCATCAAGAGCCTGGCGGATCTCGCGAAGGACGGGCTGACCGTGGTCGTCTGCGCGCCGCAGGTGCCGTGCGGGTCGGCGGCGAAGAAGGTCCAGCAGACGTCCGGGGTCACGCTCAAGCCGTCGAGCGAGGAGCAGGACGTCAAGTCGGTGCTCGCGAAGGTGCGGTCGGGCGACGCCGACGCCGGGCTCGTCTACGTCACCGACGCGACCTCGGCGGCCGCGAACGTGGACAAAGTGGACTTCGCGGAGGCTGCGGGCGCTGTCAACGACTACCCGATCGCGGTGGTGAAGGACGCTCCGCAGGCTCAGCTCGCCGGGCTGTTCAGGGACTTCGTCCTGGGCGAGGAAGGCAAGAAGGAACTCGCGAAGGTCGGTTTTGGCGCGCCCTGACCCCGCAACTCGTCACCTGCTTGCGATGGATGCGCGCGCAAGTAGGCGGCGAATTGCGGGGGGAGCGGTGCCGTGGGTGCTGTGGCCGCCGGCGGTGTGCGCGCTGGCGCTGGTGGTGCTGCCGGTGGTCGGCCTGCTGGTGCGCTCGGACCTGAGCCGCTTCCCGAGCCTCGTCACCTCGACGTCGTCGCTGAACGCGCTCAAGCTCTCGCTGATCACCGCCGGACTGTCCACTGTGGCCAGTGTGCTGCTCGGGGTCCCGCTCGCCGTGGTTCTCGCGCGCTCGCGGGCGCGCGGCGTGCGCGTGCTGCGCGCGGTGGTGCTGCTGCCGCTGGTCCTGCCGCCGGTGGTCGGCGGCCTGGCACTGCTGTACCTGTTGGGCCGCAAGGGTTTCCTGGGCATCCTGGTGACCACGCTGACCGGTGAGCAGGTGCCGTTCACCACGGCCGCGGTGGTCATCGCGCAGACGTTCGTCGCGATGCCGTTCCTGGTGGTCAGCCTCGAAGGGGCCCTCCGCAGCGCCGGTGACCGGTACGAAAGGGTCGCCTCGACGCTGGGTGCCAAGCCGTGGACGGTGTTCCGCCGGGTCACGCTGCCGCTGCTGCTGCCCGCGCTCGGTTCGGGCATCGTGCTGAGCTTCGCGCGGGCGCTGGGCGAGTTCGGCGCGACGATCACCTTCGCCGGCAGCCTCGAAGGCGTGACCCGGACCCTGCCGTTGGAGGTCTACACGCAGGCCGAGGTCGACGTCGACAGCGCGGTGGCGCTCGCGTTGCTGCTCATCCTGGTCGCCGTCGCGGTGATCGCGCTCGCCCGGCCGCGCGCGCTCGAAGGGGTCCGGTCGTGACCCTTTCGGCGGAGATCGCCCTCCGGCGCGGCGAGTTCACCTTGGACGTCGGTTTCGAAGTCCCTGACGGCGGTGTGCTCGCGCTGCTCGGCCCGAACGGGTCGGGGAAGTCCAGTGTGCTCGGTTGTCTCGCCGGCCTGCTCCGGCCCGATCGCGCGCGGATCACCCTCGACGGCCGCGACCTGGCGGGCCTGCCGCCGCACGCGCGCGGTATCGGCCTGCTCTCCCAGGACGCCCTGCTCTTCCCGCATCTGTCCGCTTTGGACAACGTCGCCTTCGCGCCGCGATCGACCGGCACCGGACGCGCCGAGGCCAAGAGGCTCGCGCGGGAGTGGCTGACCGAAGTGGACGCGCTCGAACTGGCCGGACGGCGGCCCGCGCAACTCTCCGGCGGGCAGGCGCAGCGGGTCGCGATCGCGCGGGCACTGGCGGCCGAGCCGGGACTTCTGCTGCTCGACGAGCCCTTCGCCGCGCTGGACGTCGACGCGGCACCCGCGATCCGAGGGCTGCTCCGGCGGGTGCTGCGTTCCGGACCGCCGACCGTGCTGGTCACCCACGACCCGCTCGACGCGCTGGCGCTGGCCGATCACGTGGCCGTCCTCGGCGACGGCCGGATCGTCGAACGCGGCGAGACCCGCAAGGTGCTCTCCGCGCCGCGCACGGCGTTCACCGCGCGGATCGCCGGGCTCAACCTGGTGCCCGGCATCGCCGTTGAGGGCGGTTTGCGCACGTCAGGCGGGCTGTCGCTGGCCGGGATCCCGGCGGAGGACGTCGTCGTCGACGAGGCGGCCGTGGCCGTCTTCGCCCCCAGCGCCGTCGCGGTGTACCTGCGGGACGGTGAGCACCGGGGCAGCCCGCGCAACACCGTCGAGGGAGTCGTCGACGCGCTCGAACCGCACGGACCGGTGATCCGCGTCCGGACCCGCGGTGACGACTGGGCGGCGGGTCTCGCCGCAGACCTGACCCCCGCCGCGGTCGCCGAACTGGCGCTCGAACCCGGGACACCGGTCAATCTTTCGGTCAAGGCGGCGTCCGTGGCTGTTCACGCGGTCTCCGATCATTAGGGTGGGACCCATGAACGAGCGCCGTTGGACATACCTCAGCGACATGGATGGCGTGCTGGTCCAGGAGGAGCACCTCGTACCCGGCGCGGACGAGTTCCTCAAGGAACTGCGCGCCAACGACATCGGCTTCCTGGTGCTGACCAACAACTCGATCTACACCCCGCGCGACCTGCGGGCGAGGCTCGAGCGGACCGGTCTCGACATCCCCGAGGAGGCGATCTGGACCTCCGCGCTGGCGACGGCGAAGTTCCTCGCGTCGCAGCGGCCGAACGGCTCGGCGTTCGTGATCGGCGAAGCCGGGCTCACCACGGCGCTGCACGAAGTCGGCTACGTGCTGACCGAACGCGACCCGGACTACGTCGTCCTCGGCGAGACGCGCACGTACAGCTTCAGCGCGATCACCCGCGCGATCAGGCTCATCGAGGGCGGCGCGAAGTTCATCGCCACCAACCCCGACGCCACCGGCCCGAGCATGGAGGGCTCGATGCCCGCCACCGGCTCGGTCGCCGCGCTGATCGAAAAGGCCACCGGCCGCTCTCCGTACTACGTCGGCAAGCCGAACCCCCTGATGATGCGCTCGGCGCTGCGGCGGCTCGGCGCGCATTCGGAGTCGACGCTGATGATCGGCGACCGGATGGACACCGACGTCCACTCGGGAATCGAGGCCGGTTTGCAGACGATCCTGGTGCTGACCGGCATCTCCTCGCGGGAGAGCGCCGAGCACTACCCGTACCGGCCGACCAAGATCATCGACTCGATCGCCGATCTGGTCGGGCGCACCGGCGACCCCTTCGCCGAAGGCTGAGCGACACATCCGGATGCGGAGGGCTTATCGTCAGACGATGCACGACGATCAGCCCGCGTCCCCGACCTATGTGGTCGGTGACGTGCACGGACACCGGGACGAGCTTGCCGAGACGCTCCGGGAGAAAGGGCTGCTCGACTCCGACGACGACTGGGCAGGTGGCGAAGCGACCCTCTGGTTCCTCGGCGACTTCGTCGACCGTGGACCCGACGGTGTCGGCGTGATCGACCTGGTGATGCGGCTCGAAAGGCAGGCCGCCGCTGCGGGCGGGCGCTGCGGGACGCTGCTGGGCAACCACGAGATCCTGCTGCTCGGGATGTACCACTTCGGCGACACGGAGGTGCCGTCCGACTTCGGGCCGCGCAGCTTCGCCCGCAGCTGGGAGATCAACGGCGGACTGCTCGAAGACCAGGACAGGCTCACTCCGCAGCATATCGAATGGCTGACCTCCCGCCCGTTGCTGACGCTGGCCGCGGACCACCTGCTGATGCATTCGGACACGCTCGAGTACCTCGGGTGGGGCGAGAACATCGACGAGATCAACGCGCGTGGCCGTGAGATCCTCCAAGGCAGCGACATCCAGGCCTGGTGGGACGTGTGGCGGCGGATGACTACGCGCTACGCCTTCCGCGGCCCCGAAGGCGCCGACGTCGCGCAACAGCTCATGGACCGGCTCGGCGGCGAGCGGATCGTGCACGGGCACAGCGTCATCGCCGACCAGCTCGGCATCCACCCCGCGCAGATCGAGGGGCCGTACCTCTACGCGGGCGGGAAGGCGCTGGGGATCGACGGCGGGTTGTTCGTCGGCGGCCCCTGCCTCATCGTTTCGCTGCCTTGGGAGCCCGAAGACTGAGCCATCAGGCCTCGTGAGTGGCCTCCCCGCGCGCGCAATGAAGGACGCTTTCATAGCAAAATTTGCAATGAAAGCGTCCTTCATTGCAGGGCCCGGGGGCGCCTCACGGTGGGGCCGGGGGCAGTCAGGGGAGCTCCACGATCTCCTTGCCCAGCGGCATCAGCGAGACCGGGATCATCTTGAAGTTCGCCACGCCCAGCGGGATCCCGATGATCGTGATGCACAGCGCCACCCCGGTCAGCACGTGCCCGATGGCGAGCCAAAGCCCGGCGAAGAGGAACCAGATGACGTTGCCGATCGTCGACGCGGCCCCGGAGTCGCGCCGGTCCACCACGGTGCGGCCGAACGGCCAGAGCGCGTAGGCAGCGATCCGGAACGACGCCAGCCCGAACGGGATGGTGACGATCAGGATGCAGCAGATGACACCGGCGACGATGTAGCCGAGTGCCATCCACAGGCCGCACAGCACGAGCCAGATGACGTTCAGGATCAGGCGCATCAGACGTGCAACTCCCCGCTGGCCACGGTGACCGCCTGGCCCGAAAGCAGGACGCGGTCGCCTTCGAGACTCATCCGCACGATGCCGCCGCGGGCCGAGGCCTGTTCGCCGACGAGCTTGTCCCGGCCGAGGCGAGCGGCCCAGTACGGCGCGAGGACGCAGTGCGCGGAGCCGGTGACGGGGTCTTCGTCGATGCCGACGCCCGGCGCGAAGAACCGGGTGACGAAGTCGATCCCGTCGACGTCGCCGGGGGCGGTGACCATCAGCCGCCCGTTCCAGTGCCCGCGCAGCGCGGCCAGATCCGGTGCGAGCGAGCGCACCACGGACGCGTCGTCCACCACCGCGAACAGGTTGTGCTTACTGCGCCCGACGTACTCGAAGGAGACGCCCGGCAGGATCGGCGACAGGTCGTCGCCGGACTCGCGGGGCGGATCCGACGGGAAGTCCATCGACACCCAGCCGTCTTCGGCGCGGCAGCGCAACTCGCCGCTTCTCGTCGTGAAGGTCTGCTCGCCGCCGAGGACGTGCGTGGTCGCCAACGTCGCGTGCCCGCACAGGTCGACTTCGGTCTCCGGCGTGAACCAGCGAAGCGACTTCGGGCCTTCGCCACCGACCTCGACGAAGGCCGTCTCGGCGTGCTTCAACTCGGCGGCGACCGACTGCATCCAGCCCGCGTCGCCCGGCGAGTCCAGCAGCACGACGCCGGCGGAATTACCGGCGAAGGCTTCGGAGGTGAAGGCGTCGACGATGTAGAGGCGCATGATCCCGACGATATCGGCCACGACCCGGCCCGGCCTCCGGGTTTCCCCTGAGGTGGTCTCCACTTGCAGGTGGCCGTGGTCACGCCGCGTTCTTAGACTCGACGCGTCGATGCCGCCGAACGCAGGAGTTTCCATGCCTGACGCCCCCGCATTACCGAGCTATGCATCGGGAATCTCGGACACCCCGCTGCTGGGGGACACCATCGGGGACAACTTCGATCGCACCGTCGCCGCCTTCGGCGACCGGGACGCGCTCGTCGACCGGGCGGCCGGGAAACGCTGGACCTACGACGAACTCGCCGCCGAGGTGAACGCGCTCGCGTCGGGTCTGCTGGACCTCGGGATCGCCAAGGGTGACCGCGTCGGCATCTGGTCGCCGAACCGGTGGGAGTGGACCTGCGTCCAGTACGCCACCGCGAAGATCGGTGCGATCCTGGTCAACATCAACCCGGCGTACCGCTCGCACGAACTCGAGTACGTGCTGAACCAGGCCGGGATCAAGCTCATCGTGGCCGCGAACTCGTTCAAGACCTCGGACTACGCGGGCATGATCGCCGAAGCGGGGCCGAAATGCCCGGCGCTGGAACACGTCGTGCTGCTCGACGGCCCCGCGTGGCCGTCACTGCTGGAGATCGGTGCCAAAGCCGACCACGCGCCGCTGGCCAAGCGTCAGAGCGAGCTCTCCGCGGACGACCCCATCAACATCCAGTACACGTCCGGCACCACGGGTTTCCCCAAGGGTGCCACGCTCAGCCATCACAACATCCTCAACAACGGCTACTTCGTCGGCGAACTCTGCAACTACACCGAAGCCGACAAGATCTGCATCCCGGTGCCCTTCTACCACTGCTTCGGCATGGTGATGGGCAATCTCGCGGCGACGAGCCACGGCGCGTGCATGGTCATCCCGGCGCCCGCGTTCGAGCCGAAGGCCACCCTCGAAGCCGTCGCGGCCGAGAAATGCACGTCCCTGTACGGGGTTCCGACGATGTTCATCGCCGAACTGGCCGACCCGGACTTCGCTTCCCACGACCTGTCCTCGCTGCGCACCGGGATCATGGCGGGCTCGCCTTGCCCGGTCGAGGTGATGAAGCAGGTCATCGATCGGATGGGCATGGCGGAGGTGTCGATCTGCTACGGCATGACCGAGACGTCGCCGGTGTCCACGCAGACGCGCGCGGACGATTCGGTGGAGCGGCGGGTGTCGACGGTCGGCCGGGTCGGACCGCAGCTGGAGGTCAAGGTCGTCGATCCGGAGACCGGGCTGACCGTGCCGCGCGGCGAACCGGGCGAACTCTGCACCCGCGGCTACTCGGTGATGCTCGGTTACTGGGAGCAGACAGACAAGACGGCCGAGGCGATCGACGCGGCCCGGTGGATGCACACCGGCGACCTCGCGATCATGGACGCCGACGGGTACGTCAACATCACCGGCCGTATCAAGGACATGGTCATCCGAGGCGGCGAAAATCTGTACCCGCGCGAGATCGAGGAGTACCTCTACACCCACCCGGACATCCTCGACGCGCAGGTCATCGGCGTCCCGGACGAGAAGTACGGCGAAGAACTGATGGCGTGGGTCCGCATGCGCGAGGGTGCGGAACCGCTGACGGCCGAAGCGGTGCGGGAATTCTGCGAGGGGAAGCTGGCGCGCTACAAGATCCCGCGGTACGTCCATGTCGTCGAAGAGTTCCCGATGACGGTCACCGGAAAGGTGCGCAAGGTCGAGATGCGCGCGGAGTCGATCAGCATCCTCGGGTTGGAAAAGGCGGCCACCGCCAAGCACGCCTGACATATCGAGGCAACCTGTCACAGTTTCGGCGCGTGTTCCCTTCGCGGTGGATCCGAACCGCCGCGAAGGGGAGAAAAATGAAACTCGAGCGAAGCAGAAGAGTTCTCGCCCTGGGCGCCTCGCTGGTCGTCCTGCCGCTGATGCTGCCCGGCCTGGCGGCCGCCGGCGTCGCGACCGCCCCGATCGACCTCGGAACCCTGCCGGGAGACCAGTACAGCCAGGTCAACGCGGTCAACGACGACGGTGTCATGGTCGGCTCGTCGACGCCGTTGGAAGGTCAGATCAAGTACCACGCGGCGAAATGGGACGCGCTGGGCCGTATTTCCGCGTTGCCGAGCCTCGGCGGTGAGCAGAGCAAGGCGACGGACGTCAACAGCGCCGGGGTCGCGGTCGGCTGGGCGGACAAGGACTTCTCGAACCAGGCGGCGGTCAAATGGTCGCCGGACGGGACGGTCACCGCGCTGCCGTACCTGCCCGGCGGGGATTACGCGACCGCGAACGCGATCACCGACGGCGGGGTGATCGTCGGTGCCGGGCGTGCCGCGGACGGCAAGATCCACGCCGTGCGGTGGAACCCGGACGGCCAGGTGGTGGATCTCGGCGGGCTGCCGGGCGGTTCCTACGCCAACGCGGATTGGATCACCCCGGACGGCCGGACCATCGCCGGAACGGCGTCCGACTCCGCCGGGCGCAACCACGTCGTGCGCTGGAACCTCGCCGGTGCGATCACCGATCTTTCCCCCGGCAACCCGTACAGCACTCCGGAGGACATGAACGACTTCGGCGTGATCGTCGGCAGTGCCGAGCTGAACGGCAATCCGAAGCCCGTGCGGTGGGAGCTCGACGGGCGGATGACCTGGCTGGAGTACCCGGAGAGCGGGCCGGCCTGGGCGAACGCGGTCAACGACGCCGGCGCCGCCGCCGGCGGCGGGTACCTGGTGTTCGGCACGGAGAGCCCGGTCAAGTGGGACCAGGCCGGGACCCGGACGACGCTGTCGACCCAACGCGGACTGGGTTACGACATCGACCGGGAAGGGACGGTCGTCGGACTGGAGAACAACATCGCGACGAAGTGGGACTCCGCCGGCACGCGGACGGTCCTCGGCACGTTGCCGGGCGGTACTTACAGCGTCGCCGACCACATCACGGCGAACGGGACGATCGTCGGCTTGTCCGACAACGAGAACGGCCGCACGCACGCCGTCTACTGGCCCGCCGGGTGACCTCCGAACGCGCGTGAAGGCCTCCTTCCCTCGGCTCAGCCGAGGGAAGGAGGCCTTCACGCGCTAGGCCGCGGTGTTGGCAGCAGCCTCGGCGATCGCCTTCGCGTCTTCTTCGCCGAAGGTCTCTTCGAGGTTCTCCGGCGAATAGTCGAGGTCGATCTGCTCCACCGGCATCCCGCGCGCGGATTCGATCGCGCCGAGACGCCGCTGCGCCCGGTCCGCCGCGTACTGGATGATCTCCTCCGGATCGTTGTCGAACGGGATCTCCTCGAACTGGTCCTGCACCCACTGGATCATGCCCAGCGCGTGGGGAAGCAGTTCGCCCATGCGTTGCTGCACCGCGTCCCACAGCGAGTCGTCCCCGGCGACGTGACGGCGGCAGGTGAAGGTGCCCCAGGCCATGTGGCGGCGTTCGTCGTCGCCGATGCGGCGCACCAGTTCCTGCATTCCCGGCAGGATGTCGCGCTGGGTGCAGATCAGCTGCCACGAGTAGTACCCGGTCAGCGCGAGACTGCCTTCGATGACGTGGTTGTAGGTGACGCTCGCGCGGATCTGGTTGAGCGGACTGGGATCGTCCTCCAGCGCCCGCAGCGACCGCGGCAGCTCCTCGTAGAAAAGCTTGCGGTAGTGGGGATTCTCCGCGACGTACGGATGCAGGTCCTCGGTGAGCCCGACGGCGTCCATCCAGCGGCGGAACACCTCGGTGTGCTTGGCCTCTTCGAAACAGAACTGCGTCAGGTACATCTCGTCGCCGAAGCGGCCCGTCGCGGACATCGCCCGCATGAACGGCTGGATGTCTTCGGTGACGGCCTCTTCGCCCGCGATGAACTGCGCCACCAGGTAGGTCGCCGACCGCTGCTGCTCCGGGTTGAGGGTGTCCCAGCCCTCGCGTTCACGGGAGAAGTCGATGTCGGCGGGGTTCCAGAACTTGTCGTTGCCCTTGACGAACAGCCGCAGCGGGAACGAGTCCCAGTTCAGCCCGCCCTTGCGCAGTGAGGAAAACCCGGTCCGCAGCTCGGAAAGAGTGCCGGTCATGACGTCCCCTTCGAATCGGTGGTCAGCGCCCGTATCGCGGGTGCCAGCACGGCGACAACGGAAGCCGCCGCCTCGTCGGCCGAATGCGTCGGCATGACGAGATGGGACAGGGAAAGCCGCACGACGGTCTCCGCCAGCAGCGCGGCGGACTCCGGCGAGAGCGACGGCTCGAACTCGCGGTACTGCCCGGCCGCGACCTCGGTGGCCGCGGTCAGGATCGGTTCGCCCTTGGTGGTGAGCAGCGGAAGGAGGTCCTCGCCCGCTTCGGTGCCCAGCGTGGTGGCGACGAGCCGGTTCTCGCGGGCGTGCTCGATCGTGTAGACGACCGCCTCGCGGATCCCGTCGCGCAGATCCCGCGCGTGCTGGACGCGCAGCCGGATGCCCTCCAGGAATTCCGACGTCGTCCGGAGGACCACGGCCTGGGCGAGCGCGGCCTTGGTGCCGAACTCGTTGTAGACGGTCTGCCTGCTCACCCCAGCGCGCGCGGCGACGTCCGCCATCCGCAGGGCCGTGAAGCCGTGTTCGGTGAGCAGCTCGGTCGCCGCGTCGAGCAGCGCCTCCCGTAGAGAGGCCTTGGTCCGGTCGGAGAAGCTCGTGATCTCGCCCACACTTTCAGCTTGACACAGATCGCATCGATGTCAAAGAAGTTGACGAGCTTCCATCCGGTGTAAATCAGTCGGTGGTGGCGGCTACCGTGATCGGGTGGGCATCACCGTGGGGTTCGACCTCGACATGACCTTGATCGATCCGCGGCCGGGCATGGTCGCGGTGATGAACGCGCTCGGCGTGGAGTCCGGCCTGCCGCTGGACGGCGAGTTCTTCGCGGCCAACCTCGGCCCGCCCCTCGACGACAGCCTGCGCGGCTTCGGGGCGCCGGAGGAACGCATCCCGGAGCTCGTGGCACGGTTCCGCGCGATGTACCCGGAGACCGTCGTGCCGGTGACGGTCGCGATGCCCGGGGCGGCCGAAGCACTGCACGCGGTCCGCGAGGCGGGCGGGCGCACGGTCGTCGTCACCGGCAAATACGGGCCCAACGCGAAACTCCACCTGGATGCCCTCGGGCTCGAGGTCGACGTCCTGGTCGGAGAGCTGTGGTCGACGGAGAAGGCCGCCGCGCTCACCGAGCACGGCGCCCGTGTCTACGTCGGGGACCACCTCGGCGATATCCGCGGCGCGCTGGCGGCGGGCGCCGTCCCGGTCGGGGTCACGACGGGCCCGTGCACCAAGGACGAACTGCTCGCGGAAGGAGCCGACGTGGTGTTCGACTCGCTGACCGAGTTCCCCGGCTGGTTCAGCTCTTTCGGCGAGCCTCGCGAACCAGGGCGATCAGGCCGAGGGCCAGCCCCAGCGGAGTGATGACGCCCGCCGCGGCGGACAGCCACACCGGCAGGTTCTCCAGTCCGGCGGCGAACAGGACGAACACCGCTGTGACGGCGATCATGCCGAGCGCGAACAGGCCGATGCCCACGCGCATCAGGATCGGTTTGCCGGGCTTTTCGGGGACGGCCACAGCGGCCTCCTTTACTGCGGTCTCCATGAACCAAAGGGTATCCGCCGGTATCCGCTTCTCCACAGGGCATGTGTCGAGATACGCTTATGGGACGCGCGCCCTGGGTACGCCCCCGGGCGCGTTCGTTGTGAGCGGGACAGCAAAGGATTGGTGAGGGAAGTGCCGACCGGCAAGGTCAAGTGGTACGACGCGGAGAAGGGTTTCGGTTTCGTCACCCAGGATGGGGGCGCCGACGTCTACATCCGCAAAGCCGCGCTGCCACAGGGCGTCGAAGGACTCAAGGCCGGGCAGCGCCTCGAGTTCGGTGTCGCCGACGGCCGCCGCGGGCCGCAAGCGCTCTCCGTCCGGCTGCTGGACCCGCCGCCCTCGGTCGCCGAGGCGCGCCGCCGCCCCGCCGAGGAGCTGCACGGGCTCATCGAGGACATGATCAAGCTGCTCGAGCTCAAGGTGCAGCCGGACCTGCGGCGCAACCGGTACCCGGACCGCAAGAACACCAAGCAGATCGCCGAGATCATGCGCGCCGTCGCCAGGGACCTCGATCCCTGATCCGGCGCCGTCTCCAAGCGCTATGAAAGGCCCCTTCATTGCAAAATTTGCAATGAAGGGGCCTTTCATGTCGTTTTACGCCCGCACGGTGTCTTAGGTATCTGCCGGATTCTGACTGCGGTTGGCCGCTGGGTGCCCGGGTCTGTGAAGGCCTCCTTGCCTACCTGGAAGGTGCGGTCCGGCGGGTAGTGGACTCGAGCGGGCAAGTACGTGAAGGCCCCCTTCATTGCGCTAGGCGCCATGAAGGGGGCCTTCACGTACTTGCGGACACGGTCAAACTAGATGCAAACGGACATTTCTCCTCGATTTCCGTCCTCTGTGGACGATTGGCGAGTCTGAAGAGCCGCGGCCCTAAGTTCCTGGCATTGACCCTGAAGGTAGTGAAGGAGGCCTTCACCCGATCAGCTCAGGAGCAAGCCCGCGCGGTAGCAAAGGTCCCTTGCTCCCTCAGACGGCCGGCGGCTCGACCTGCAGCGACCAGATCGCCGTCGTGACCGCCTCGGCGTCCTCAGGACGTCCGGTCTGGCTGATCACCGAAGCCTGCGCGACCTCGACGACGAGGATCTGGTCGTCGGGCCGGGGTGTCGTCACGGTGTAGGCGAACCGGTCCAGCGACGTGATGATGTCCTGCTTGAGCTCCTGCGGCTCGCCCTTGCCGTTCACGTACTGCACCGTGACCTTCCACGGCGTTTCCGCGATCGCGCTCGGCACGGAGATCTGCACCGGCTTCCCCGGCCGGATGCGCAGCTTGCCCGCGGCGTCGGGCTTGGTCGTGCACTGGGCGCTCTTGATGTCGCAGGAGGCCAGCGGGGTGACGTTCACCGTCTTGCCGTCGGCGAAGAAGGTCACCTCTTCGGGGCCCGGGGCCGAACAACCGGCCACCACGAAACCACCCGCCGCGAGCAGAGCCAAAATACGAAGTCGCCGCATGCGGTGAAGATTACGAGCCTGGCCGCCACCGGGAGTCACCGGGCTGCGAGGGGATCGGCGATTCGCTGGTCGGCTCCGGGCGCAGCGGCCGGTCGCCGCCGAGTCCCGGGATCAGCGAAGTGCCGCGCCGGACCATGAACGTCTGCGTGAACCCGACGGCCAGCAGGATCGAAAGCACCAGGAAGCCGATCCAGTACGTCGGCGGCAGCAGCAGGCCGACGGCACCGCCGAAGCACCAGGACATCTGCAGCACGGTCTCCGACCGGCCGAACGCCGACGCGCGCGACTCTTCCGGCAGGTCTTCCTGGATGACGGCGTCGAGGCTGATCTTCGCCAGCGCGCTCGCGGTCGCGCCGACGAGCGCGACGATCGCCGCCGTCGCCAGGCCTGCCGCCACGGTGGCGATGACCGCGATGCCGAGACAGGCTCCGACGCAGGCCAGGATCACTTGGTCCGGTTTGCCGAAGTGCAGCCGGGAGCCGAGCGCGTTCCCCAGGAAACCGCCGGCGCCCGCCGCGGCCCCGATGATGCCGAGCAGCAGCAACTGGTCGAACGGGCTCTGTCCGCTGCCCTCGGCCTGCGCCTTCACCGCGAACGCGGAGAACATCATCAGGAACCCGGTCAGCACGCGGACGGTGCCGTTGCCCCACAACGAGACGACGATCTGCCGCCCCATCGGCTGCCGCTGCTTCTTGACCCGCCGTTCGGGATGCGCGGACAGCGAAGCGGGCACCTCGCCTTCGGTCTTCTCGACCCAGGACGGGATGCGCATCGACTGCACCGCGGCCGCGACGCAGATCACCATGGTGAACCACAGCGCGCCCTGCGAGCCCCAGATCGCGTTGACCCCGCTCGCCAGCGCGCCGAACGCGCCGGCGGCGATCAGGCCGAACACGGTGAGCCGCGCGTTCGTCTTCGAAAGGGTGATCTCGGGCGGCAGCACCCGTGGGGTCATCGCGGCCTTGAGCACGGTGAACGACTTCGAGAGCACCATCATGCCCAGCGCCGCCGGGTACAGGAGCCAGTCGTCGAAGTGCAGCGCCATCACGATGGCCATCAGCGCCTGGCCTGCCGAAGACACGCACATGGCGAGACGGCGGCCGCGCTGGATCCTGTCCAGTGCCGGGCCGATCACCGGCGCGACCAGCGCGAACGGGGCGATCGTGATGAGCAGGTAGAGCGCGACCTTGCCCTTGCTCTCCCCGCTGGTGGCGGCGAAGAACAAGGTGTTGGCCAGCGCGATCGCCATCGCGGCGTCGCTGGCGTAGTTCAGCATCACCGCGTACGTCAGCGAAGTCAGGCCCGATTTGTCGGCGCCGTCCGCCTTCGTCGCGCGCTGGAAGGCGCCGACGGCCTGCCCGGTGAGCTGACGGCTGCGCATCGCCGCGACCCGGGTGACCGTGATCTTCTTCGGCATCTTCGGCAGGGAACCGGCCCGCGGCGGGACCGCGGTCGTCGGGTTCTCCTGCGGCAGCTCTTCGGCGTAGCGCGGCTCGCCCGCGTAACCGCCGGTGTCATAGTGCTCGTACTCGCCGCTGCCCGGTGGGTGGTCGTCGTAGAACCCGCCCGGACGACGCCGGACTGGTTCGGTCTGCCGCTGCGAAGGATCCGGATACGGGCGCGCGCCGCGGGGAGGTGTCCGAGGCGGAGGCGGCGGTGGTGGCTGGTGGTGCCCCATCGGGATCGCGCTGGTGCGCGCCTCGTCGGCGGTCGGCCCGGCGGGATGCGGCTGGTACTGGGGGTGGTGCTGTGGCTGGGGGCGGGCCGCGCGCGGCGGGGCGGGCGGCACCGGCTGCTGGTCGACGCGGGTCGGCGGCGGCGCGGACCAGTTGCGCGCCTGGGCGGCTCCCGGCTCCGGCGTCCACTTCCGCTTGCTCTTGCGGCCACGCTCCTTGCCCGACCGGCCGGAAGGCGTGCCGTCGGGTCCAGAGTTCGAGCCGAAGATTCCCACCCTGCAATCCTGCCTTACGCGGGACCCGCTTCGCGCGTTCACCACTGCTTTCTAGGCGGCAGGGACGAATTTCACGCGGAACATCCTTGGCCAGAGCTTGCCGGTGAGCACGAACTCGTCGGTCCCGGGCACCGCCGCGATGCCGTTGAGGACGTCGGCGGAGCTCCGTTCCTCGGGAGTGAGCAGCCCGGACGCGTCGATTTCGCCGGTGACCCGCCCGGTCGCGGCGTCGATCCGCAGGATCCGGTCCGTCTGCCAGACGTTCGCGTACACGGAGTCCCCGACGCATTCCAGTTCGTTCAGCTGGTCACGCCCGACGTCGACGCCGCCCGTCGGAGCGAAGGACACGGGGTCGCGGAAGGTCAGCTTCGACGAGCCGTCGCTCATCACCAGCTGTCCCGTGCTCTCGCGGTGACACAGGCCCCATCCCTCACCGGTGTAGTCCACCCGCCTGAGCTCGGCCAGCGTCTTGGCGTCGCGTTCGATCGCGACGCCGTCCTGCCAGGTGATCTGCCAGGTCGTCGGCCCGAGCACGGTGATGCCCTCGCCGAACAGGCCGGGCAGGTCCTGCCGGACCGTCGGCGCCGCGCCCGCGGGCCCGGCCCGCATCGACGACTTCCCGACCAGGCCGGTCCCCTCGTACAGCGTCTCGCCGGAGAACTCGAGGCCCTGGGTGAAGGCGGCCGGGTCGTGAGGCAGCTTCGACAGCACCTGCACCTTGAACTTCTCCGGCGGGGCCGCCTCGCTCACCGGCGCGGCGGCGCAGCCGCCGAGGACGGCGGCCAGCAGGAGCGACATGGTCATCGGCGTGCGCACGCGGACAGCCTGACACGGACCGCGATATCGCGTGCGGCAGAATGGGGGCATGACCCTGCTGTTGACCCTGGACGACGGCTCCATCCAGCGCAAACTCGCCGAGGCGGTCGATCTCGCCCGTACCGCGGTGCTGGCGGACGCCGGTGCCGAACAGGTCGGCGCGCACGTCGGCGTGGACTCCGAGGACGCGGTTTCCGCGAGCCACCTGTTCGAGGCGACCGTGTCGGGTTATCGAGGTTGGCGCTGGTCGGTCACGGTCGCGCTCGCCGGCGAGGAAGAGCCGATCACGGTCAGCGAGGTCGTGCTGATCCCCGGTCCGGAAGCGCGCGTCGCCCCGGCTTGGGTGCCGTGGGATCGCCGCGTCCAGGCCGGCGATCTCGGTGTCGGCGACATCTTCCCGGTGGAGAAGGACGACCCGCGGCTCGCCCCGGCGTACCTGCAGTCCGACGACCCCGCGGTCGAGGAGGTCGCCAAGGAGGCCGGTCTCGGCCGGGTCCACGTGCTGTCGCGGCACGGCAGGCTCGACGCCGCCGCCCGCTGGCACAGCGGTGAGTTCGGCCCGCGGTCGGACATGGCGCGCAGCGCGCCGGACGTCTGCGGGAGCTGCGGCTTCTTCGTGCCGCTCGCCGGGTCGCTGAGCGCGGCCTTCGGCGCGTGCACCAACGACATCTCCCCGGCGGACGGCCACGTCGTCGACGTCGAGTACGGCTGTGGCGCGCACTCCGAGATCGAGGTCGAGGTGACCTCGTCGGTGCCGGTGGCGGAACTGGTCTACGACGACTCGCTGATCGACTTCGAGCCCACGCCGGAAGCGGCCACCGAGGTCACTGAGCCCGAGCCCGCCGAGGCCACGGTCGTCGACGAGTCCGAAGCCCCGGTCGCCGAGGCGCCTGAGACCGCCGAAGTCCAGCCGGAGGTCGAGCCCGAGGCCGTCGCCGTGGACACCGCCGACGAAGCGCAGGTCGAAGCCGAAAGCGCCAGTGAGCACTGACCCGTTCGGCACCGAGCGGCTGCGTGCCGCCGTCCTGCGAGCGTGGGCCGACTCGCCGACGCGCTTCACCGAGGACACGAACACCGAGAACGACCTGCGGGTCGGCGGCTACCGTGACCGGCTGTTCGTCGAGCTGGCGCAGAACGCCGCCGACGCGGCCTTGGCGGCCGGCGAACGCGGCACGCTCCGGGTGTCCCTTGTGGATGGTGAGCTGAGGTTCGCCAACACGGGTGCGCCGCTGGACGCGCGCGGCGTCGAATCCCTTGCCTCCCTTCGTGCTTCGGGCAAGGGGGAGGAGACCGTCGGTCGTTTCGGCGTCGGGTTCGCCGCCGTGCTCACCGTTTCCGCCGAGCCGCGGATCGTTTCGGCGACCGGCGGGGTCGCGTTCTCCGCGGAACGCACACGGGCCGAAGCCGGCCGCACCGGCGACGTTCCCGTGCTCCGGCTTCCGTGGCCGGTCGCGGACGACGAACCTCTGGTGCCCGAAGGTTTCACGACCGAGGTCCGGCTTCCACTGCGCGAGGGCGTCGACGGTCAAGCCCTGCTGGCGGAGCTGAAGAACGACATCGGCGACCTCCTGCTCACCCTGTCCTGGCTGGAGAGCATCGAGGTCGAGGGCGGTGTCTGGCGCCGGTCCGATCTAGGTGACGGTGTCGTCGAACTCGCGTCACCGGACGGTTCCGAGCACTGGCAGGTCCACCGTGGCGAGGTCGTCTGGGCCGTCCCGCTGGACGGCGCCGGTTCGCCGCGGCCGCTCGGCGAAGACGTCCTGCACGCGCCGACCCCCACCGACGACGAGCTTTCCCTGCCCGCGAGGCTGATCGCGACGCTGCCGATCGAGCCGTCACGCCGTCGCGCGCTGCCGGGGCCGGAGCTGACCGCGGCGCTGAAGAACGCCGCGCGGGAGTACGTCGCCCTCGTTTGTTCCTTGCCCGCCAAGGAACGCCTGCTGCTCGTGCCAGGCGGGGGCTTCCCGCGTTCCACTGTGGACGGAACGCTGCGGGAGGCCATCCTCGAAAATCTCGCCGACTCGCCCTGGCTTCCCTCGCAAGCAGGTGACGACTTGCCGGGGCGTCGGGCGCGTGTCCTGTCGGTGGACGTACCGGGGCTGGCGCCACTGCTGGCCGATCTCGTGCCCGGGCTGATTTCCCTGTCCGGTGTGGACCTTCGCGCCGTCGGTGCGCAATCGCTTTCGCCTGCCGAGGCCATCGAGCAGCTGACCGGAGTCCAGCGCGAGCCGTCGTGGTGGCGCTCGCTCTACGACGTGCTGCTCCCGGCCCTCGAAGCGCACGACCTCACCAAGGACGACCTCGGCGCCTTGCCGGTGCCGATGTCGGACGGCCGCACCTTGCCCGGCGTGCGCGACGCGTTGCTCGTCGGCGGCTCGGCGGAACTGCTCGAACTGCTGTCCGATGTGGACATTCTCGGGCTGCGGCTCGTGCATCCGGCCGCCGCGCATCCGTTGCTGGAACGCTTGGGCGCCAAGCATGCCGAGGCGAGCGACCTGCTGGAGGCCGACGCGCTGAGTGCCGCCGTCGAGCGCAGCGCCGAAGACGTCCGGTCCGGTTTGGACGGTATGGCGCTCGCCGGCGCGGTGCTCCGCCTGATCGCCGAAGTCGGCGACGAGGCCCCCGAATGGGCGGGCGCGCTGGCGTTGCCGAGCGAGGACGGCTGGCGGCGCGCGGACGAACTCGTCCTGCCCACCTCGCCGCTGGGCGACATCTTCGATCCCGAGGTGTTCGAGGAAGACGGCGCCTTGTCCGTACTGGACGAGGAATTCGCCGAGGACTGGCCGACGGCCACGCTTGTCGCGGTCGGGGTACTCGATTCCTTCGCGATCATCACCGACGACGAACCGCTGGAACCCGAGCACGGCCTGCCCGACGAGCACGAATGGTGGGATTCGCGGGAGCGGCCGCCGTCACGGGTGCTCGCCGTACGCGATCTCGACCTCGTCGGCGACGACGCGTGGCCGGAGGCGCTGCGGTTGCTCGCGTCCCGTCCGGAAACCTGGCGTGCCCTCACCGAACCCGGCGGGCACACCGGCTGGTGGCTCGCGCGCTACGCGCTGCTCGACGGGCACGCGCCGCTCGATTGGCGGATGCCGTCGGCCACCGCGCTGGCCGGGCTCTACGACGTCGTCCCGGATTCGGGGCTGAGCAAGGAGATCCTGCTCGCCGCCGGGGTGCGGACAGAGCTGGGAACGGACGCCGAAGACGTCGAAGATCTCCTGGAGCGGCTGGGTGATCCCGGGCGCAAGGTGAGCCCCGGTCTCGCTTCCCGGGCGCACGCGGCACTCGCCGAGTACACAGTGGACGTCGCGCCGCCGGATCGTGTCCGGGCGGCGGACGGTTCGGCCGTCGACGCTCGCGACGCCGTCGTGCTCGACGTGCCGTGGTTCGCCGCCGTGCTGGCGCCGGACCGGATGGTCGTCTCGGCGAGCGGTGCCGCCGCGCTGGCGGAACTGCTGGACCTGCCGGTGGCGAGCGGTCTCGACGCCAAGGTCACCGAGGGCGGCGAGTACGTGCCGTGGACGGAGCTTTCCGCGCTCCGGCTGGCCGCCGATCAGCTGGGCGTCGAACTGCCCGACGGCGGCGTGCTGCTGCACGAGTCGCTGACAGTGACCTTCGAGGACGCGGAGCACGAAGTCGCCTGGTGGTCCGACGGCACGCTGCACGCCGCCGACACCCCCGAAGGCCTCGGCCGCGCCTTCGCCTGGGCCACCGACCGGTGGGCCGACCGCCACGTGCTCACGGCCCTGCTCGACGACCCCTCGCCGTCGGCCCTGCTCAACTGACGCAATTCGTCACCTACTTGCGACCCGACCCGCCGCGATTCGTCACCTACTTGCGACGAGTGCGGAGCGCACCCATCGCAAGTAGGTGACGAATCGCGGGGAAAGCTAGAAGCGTTGGGCGCTCTTCGAGCCCCGGCGGGCGGCGGAGCGCTGCCAGGCGATGATCGCGAGCCCGATGAAGCCGAGCACGAGGCCGGAGAACGCCGTCTGCACCCAGATGCCGTCGGTCACAAAGAACAGGACCACGGTCGCGACCGCCCAGAGCGAGGTACCTACGATCACGACCGGCGTCAGGTCGGTCAGCCGCTTCGGCAGCTCCGGCGTTGGCCGCAATGAACCGTTTACTTCCCCGGAATTGATCGAATCGCCCACGTGGGGAAGGGTACCCGGCAAACGGGCGAAGGGTGGTACGCGATGGCGGAGCAGCGCACCCGGTCCACACTGGACCGGTTCTTCAAGATCAGCGAGCGCGGCTCGACACCGGGGCGTGAGGTCCGCGGCGGGATCGTCACCTTCTTCACGATGGCCTACATCGTCGTCCTCAACCCGCTGATCCTCGGCAGCTTCTCCGCGGACGACGCGGGCGCGCACAAGGACGTCCTCGGCAACATCCTCCCCGTGCCGCAGGTCGCCGCGGTGACCGCGCTGGTCGCCGGGGTGCTGACCATCATCATGGGCCTGGTCGCGAACTACCCGTTCGCCATCGCCACCGGCCTCGGCATCAACAGCCTGATCGCGGTCACCTTCGCCTCACAGATGACCTGGCCCGAGGCGATGGGCCTGGTGGTGATGGAGGGGCTGGTCATCGTCCTGCTGGTCTTCGCCGGCATCCGGACGGCGGTGTTCAACGCCGTGCCGCCGCCGCTGAAATCGGCGATCGCGGTCGGCATCGGCCTGTTCATCTGCCTGATCGGCCTGGTCGACGCCGGATTCGTCCGCCGCGTCCCGGACGACGCGGAGACCACCGTGCCGGTGGGGCTGGGCATCAACGGTTCGATCGCGTCGTGGCCGACGCTGGTGTTCGTCGTCGGCCTGCTGGTCACCGGCATCCTGGTGGCGAAGCGGGTCAAGGGCGCGATCCTGATCGGTGTGCTCGCCTCGACCGTGCTGGCGATCGTCGTCGAGGCGATCACCAAGGTCGGCCCGTCGAAGGGCGTCAACCCGCTGGGCTGGAACCTCGGCTACCCGGCGCTGCCGGATCAGGTCCTCGGCATGCCGGACCTCTCGCTGGTCGGCGACATCTCCTTCGGCGCCTGGACGCGGCTGCCGATCATCACCGTCGTGCTGCTGGTGTTCACCCTGGTGCTGGCGGACTTCTTCGACACCATGGGCTCGATGACCGGGCTGGCGAAGGAAGGCGGCCTGCTCCCGCCGGACGGCAAACTCCCGAACGTCGGCAAGGCCCTGTTCGTCGACGGCACCGCCGCGGTGGCGGGTGGCTTCGCGTCGTCGAGTTCGAACACCGTCTTCGTCGAATCCGCGTCCGGTATCGCGGAGGGCGCCCGGACCGGGCTCGCGAACGTCGTCACGGGCGTGCTCTTCATCGCGGCCATGTTCCTGACCCCGCTCTACCAGGTCGTGCCGGTCGAGGCCGCCGCTCCGGCGCTGGTCGTCGTCGGCGCGCTGATGATGAGCCAGGTCAAGGAGATCGACTTCTCCGACTTCACCATCGCGCTCCCCGCGTTCCTGACCATCGTGATCATGCCGTTCACCTACTCGATCGCGAACGGCATCGGCGCCGGCTTCGTCAGCTACGTCGTCATCCGCGCCGTCACCGGGAAGGCGAAGGGCGTGCACCCGCTGATGTGGGGCATCGCGGTGATGTTCGTGGCCTACTTCGCGGTCGGCCCCATCCAAGCCGCGTTCAACTGACCAGCGGTTTTGCCAGCCGTGGGCGATCTCACGGGCCGACGACCCGATCGTGAGGTAAGCTAACTATATGTCCGGAGACACGCACGAGCGCTCATTGGCGAGCCGCCTGCGTCTCGCGGTGGTGCGGCTCAATCGACGGCTGCGGGCCCAGCGGGCCGGTGACGGCATCTCGCTGACCCAGGTTTCCGCGTTGTCGACGCTGCACAAGTGCGGTGCGCTGACCCCTGGCCAGCTCGCCGC
This sequence comes from Amycolatopsis sp. WAC 01375, assembly GCF_003947325.1. Taxonomy (NCBI): domain Bacteria; kingdom Bacillati; phylum Actinomycetota; class Actinomycetes; order Pseudonocardiales; family Pseudonocardiaceae; genus Amycolatopsis; species Amycolatopsis sp. WAC 01375. The sequence goes on along the minus strand of NZ_QHHW01000016.1, from coordinate 46,937 downwards.
GAAGGAAGGCGTCCAGCCGCCCTCGATGACGAGGGTGATCGCCGCGCTCGAGGAGATGGGTTACGTCGAGCGCAGGCCGCATCCGACGGACGGCCGCCAGGCCATCGTCGAGTTGTCCGACCGCGGCCGGGCCTACGTGATCGAGCAGATCACCGCGCGGGAGATCTGGCTGGACAAGCAATTGGCGGAGTTGAGCGCCGAAGAACGTGAAGTGCTCTCTCGCGCCTCCGAGATCATCGACAGGATGGCGGGGAACTAACAGCGGTGACGACCACGGGTAACGAAACACAGTGTCCTTCGAAGACCACCGTTACCCGGGAACCCGCTCCACCACCGCCACCCACGCCCGAGAAGCCGCGCGGGAGCATGTTCTCCTCGCTGAAGGTCCGTAACTACCGGCTCTTCTTCACCGGCCAGGTCATCTCGAACATCGGCACCTGGATGCAGCGCATCGCGCAGGACTGGCTGGTGTTCACCCTCAGCGGCAACGACCCGATCGCGCTCGGCATCGCGGTCGCCCTGCAGTTCCTGCCGACGTTGTTCCTCTCGTTGTGGGCCGGGGTGCTCGCCGACCGCGTCGATAAGCGGCGGCTGCTGATCGGCATCCAGATCGCCGTGCTGGCGCAGGCGGTCGTCCTCGGCGCACTCGACCTGAGCGGGATCGCCGCGCTCTGGCACGTCTACCTCCTCTGCTTCACCCTCGGCGTGACGGCGTCGCTGGAAGTGCCCGCGCGGCAGTCGTTCGTCGCCGAGATGGTCGGCAGGGACAAGGTCACCAACGCCGTCGCGCTCAACTCCTCGATCTTCAACATGGCCCGCATCGTCGGCCCGGCCATCGCGGGTTTCGCGATCACCTGGGTCGGCACCGGCTGGCTGTTCATGGCGAACGCGGTGAGCACGGGCGCCGTCATCGTCGCGCTGGTCATGATGAACCCGGACAAGCTCTTCCGCGGCCCGGCCATCCCGCGCGAGAAGGGGCAACTCGTCGAGGGGCTGCGGTACGTCCGGCGGCGCAGTGACCTGATGACCGTGATGGTGCTGGTGTTCTTCGTGAGCACGTTCGGCATCACGTACTTCACGTCGCTGCCGATCGTGGCCGCGAACGTCTTCCACACCGACGCCGACGGCTACGGCCTGCTGTCGACACTGGTCGCCGTCGGCACCTTCACCGGCGCGCTGATGTCGGCCCGCCGCAACACTCGCGGCGGTCCCCGGGTGCGGCTGCTGCTGATCTCGGCGTTCCTGCTCGGCGCGTTCGAGGTGATCACCGCGTTCATGCCGACGTACCTGACCTTCGGCCTCGCGCTGATCCCGCTCGGCTTCGCCACGATCACCTTCCTGAACACGGCGAACGCGCTGGTGCAGACCGCGGTCAGCCCGGAGATGCGCGGCCGCGTGATGGGCCTGTACGTGCTGGTGCTGATCGGCGGCAACCCCGTCGGCGGCCCGATGACCGGCTGGATGGCCGACGCCTTCGGCGGCCGCTCGCCGTTCTACATCGGCGGCGCGATCTCGGCGGTCGCCGCGGTGGTCTGCGCCGTCGTGCTGATCCGGCGCGGCGGGGTGAGCCTGCCGGTGCGGCGGTTCGGGAACGGGCTGCGCGTGCTGAAGAGGGAACGGGTGTGAACAGGCTCGGTGTCGAGCCGTCGGTGACGTCCTGGAACGACGGTGAGGCCCGGTTCCTGGACTGGACGATCGACGGCGTGGCGGTGCGCTCGATGGTTCCCGTACAGGAGCAGACACCGTTGTTCCTGCACGACGAACGGTGGCGTGAGTCGGCGGTCGAGACGCTTTCGCGGTTGCTCGGCCACCTGCCCGGCGACTTCGACGACGGCGCGTGTCGCGCTGCTCTTCTGCCCGCTGTGCGGCGACTTGGGCTGCGGCGGGTACAGCGTGGAGGTCGTCTTCGGCGATGACGTGGTCGAGTGGCGGGCTTTCGGCCACCAGTACGACTACGAGCCTTTCGATCCCGACCAGGAGTTCTCGTTCACCGGGGCCCGATTCGACCGGAAGGCGTACGAGACCCTGCTCGGTGACCTCTTGTCGAATTACCGGGTCTAACGGCCGAGCAGCGGCGGCACCATCTTCTCGGCGAGCGCCGGGAGATCGCCGGTGCCCTTGAACTTCAGCGTCTGCCCGTCGGGATCGTCGGTGAGCTGCACGACGACGCCTCGTTCGTCGACCTGAGCGGGCAGCCCGGCGATCGTCGTGGTCGGAACGACGGCCGTGGACAGCGCGCTGTAATCCGCGGTCACGCCGTTCAGCTCGCACGCGGCGAAGAAGTTCGGCTTCGCCTTGTCTGCGGTCACGCCGAGCGCGCGGCCGAGTTCGCCGCACAACAGCCAGGAGATCACCGGAAGCGGCCGGTCCTTGATCGGGCCCGGCTCGATCTGCTCCAGCGGGATCTCACCGTCTTCGCCGATTTTCGGCAACTTCGGCCCCGGCGGTGTCGCACCGGCGATCAGCGCCTCGGCGAGCGCCTTCGCCTTCTCTTCCGATCCAGGGCTTTCGGTGAGCCTGCCGCGAACGGAGACGTGCAGCACCGGCGAGGCGCCGTTGTGCGGCGCGACCTCGACGAGTTCGACGCTCAGGCTGGTGCCGTCCTTGTCCGTGGCGATGACCGCGAGCTTGCCCGCGACGGTGGTCCTCGTGGGCATGCCCCGGCTCGTGTCCTCGGGCAGTGCGGCGATCATCCGCGCGCTGACGTCGAGCTTCGCCGTGACCGCGTGACAGGACATTCCCGCTTCCAGGAGCGTCGGGCCGCCGAGGATCTCCTCCCAGCGCTGCTCCGGGATCGCCTGGCAGAGCACCTGCGCGCCGGTCTCGTCCGTCAGCGCGGCCACCATCTCACCCGTCGGCATCAGGACCGGGCGGAGCGCCTGCCCGGACGTGGACGGCCAGACCGTGGGGAGCGTGGCCTCTGGCTCGTCGTTTTCGTTCAGCAGGGTGATGGCGACGACGATCCCCACACCGAACAACAACAGGACACTGGTCAGCGCGCAACCCGCCCAGATCCACATCGGACGGTCGGTCTTGCGCGCGATGGCGCGGTAGTCGTGCGGGGTGGCCACGGGGAGAAGCTAGCCCGTCGGACGCCCGCTGTCCGGCGAAACGCCAACCCGATGGGTGGATCCGGCGAGTGGGCGTTCGGGAAGGGGTGCGGTAGACCAGCGCCGGTTGTGAGATGCGCCCAATGTGGCATTGGGGTCACTCACCGTCCCCAATGCCACATTGGGCGCAGCCTCGGGAGAGGGAGGGAGAGTCAGCCGCCCAGTAGTGGCGGCAGGATCTTGCCCGCCAGTTCCCGTAGTTCCGCCTCCGAGCGATCCCGCCAGGAGAACCTCAACCCCTGCCCGGAACCGTTGTCCGTCAACAGAACGCTCAACTGCCCACCGCTCTCCGAAGCCGGGCGGCCTGCCACCGGCTCACCTCGAAGCTCCGTCCGGAGGGCGGCGTGCTCGACCCGGATGGGCGAGTCATCCGCCGCGATCGCCGTGCATTTCCCGTCGGCGTACGGCTCCGTGGCCGCGGCGGGAAGGCCGAGCGCGCGCTGGATCTGCGTGCACAGTTTCCACGAGATCTCGGGCAGCGGAGCGTCGAGGATGCCCGCGCCCGGCTCGACGGTTTTCCGTTCGATAACGTCACGTTCGTCCGCGGCGGGCAGCTTTGGGCCGGGGCCGAAAGCGCCGCCGAGTACCGCCTCGGTCAGCCCGAGCAGCAGGCCTTCGCTCTGGTCGTGCTGCGGGGGGACACGCGTCCAGCTGGTCTCGATCCGCAGCACGCGCACATCGGTGTCGGAGAGCTTGGTCTCCACAAACGACGGTGAGCCGCCAAGGACGACCGTCGCCGGGCGTCCGGCGACGGTCACCTTCTTGCCTGTGCCCAGCCCGGGCGAGCCGGCCATGGCGGTCCGGTTCAAGGAGATCCGCACCCAGCTGTCCAGGCCGACGGCGTGGCACGACTCGCCGTGCTCCACCTCGCGCGCGACGTCGCCGTTCATCAGCACTTTCCAGCGGTCCGCCGGGATCGCCTGGCACAGCACCTGGGCCGCGGTCTCCTGCGGCAACGCCGGCAGGAACTCCCCGGACGGCATCGGCACCGGGCGCAGCGGACGGCCGTTCGCCGTCGGCCACTCCTTGGGGAGTTCCTTCGGCCCGAGCCCTTCTTCGTAGGTGTCGACCTTCGTCATGCACCCCGCGCAGAGTCCGGCGATCACGATCGCCAGGAAACCCTTGACACCCCATGTGGTCACGCGCGCACGCTAGCGGATCGGCGCAGGCCAGGGACTCGAAAACGGTCACTTCCACCTGGCCGAGGGAGGCGGCTCCAGCGCCTCCCGCAGATCGCCGCCCACCGCGTCCGCGATGTCTTCGGCGGTCCAGTCGTCGCGTTCGAGGACAGGGTCCTTGATCGCGGTCTGCCGAAGGACGCACAGGATGTCGCCGCGGAACCGGAGGATTTGCCCGGTGACCCCCGCCGAAAGGTCGCTGAGCAGGTACGTCACCAGCGGCGCCACCCGTTCCGGGGAGTGCTGAGGGGTTTGGACGACGGTCGGGTCGTTCCGGGCCATCCGCGTCCAGGCCACCGGCGCGACGGCGTTGACCCGGATGCCGTGTTCGGCCAGGTCGGCCGCCCAGGACGCGGTCATGGAGGCGACGGCGCCTTTCGAGGCCGAGTACGCGGCCGCGCGGCGCTGGCCGATCATGGAGCCGGAGCCCACGTTCACGATCACGCCGCCGCCCTGGTCACGCAGCACTTTCGCGGCGGCGGTCCCGCAGAAGAGCGGGCCGAGCACGTTGACTTCGACCACTTCGCGCATCCGCGCCGGGTCGTCCGCCCACGGGTCGGCCCGGTAGTTGACGCCGGCGTTGTTGACCAGGCCGTCGAGCCTGCCGAATTCGGCGACGCACTGGTCGATCAGCCCGGCGGCCTGCTCGGCATCGGCGACCGAGCCGTCGTTGGCCGCGGCGCGCCCGCCCAGCGCGCGGATCTCCCTCGCGACCTCGTCCGCGAGACCCGCTTCGACGTCGTTCACCACGACCGCCGCGCCCTGGGACGCCGCGTGATGCGCGAACGCCCTGCCCAGGCCCTGTCCGGCGCCGGTGATGACCACGGCCTTGCCGCTCAGAAGACTCATGAGGACAGTCTGCCGTCACTCGGAAGGGTGAGATCGGCGTCTCTCGGCCGTACCCCTTGCCGGGATAGATGAGGTTAGGCTAACCTCATACATGTCCGCTTCGTGGTGGGAGCGGCAGTCAGTTCGGGAACGGACGAAGCCCCGCAACCGGGTCACCCCCGGAGGCGGGGCTTCGTTCATTCCGGAGGGTTCATGGTCGATGACCCCGCCGGTCCGGTCAAGGCCGTCCTGGCACCCGGGCGAGTTCGATCCCGAATTCCTTCCGGTAGGTCTTGAGGATCTCCTGGTCACTCGAAAGCCTGGTCTCCTCGCGGACGCCGTGGGTCGTGACGATCAGCTTGTCGCCCGCCAGCGTGACCCGGCCGTGCTTGCCCGGCAGCGAACAGGTCGGCCCCCGCGTGAAATGCGAGTCCGGTGACGTCGCCTGCCAGAACGAAGTCGGGGCGAACTCGTCCAGCGCCCGCGGCCGCCGCTCGATCCGATACTGGGGCTTGCCGTCCTGGAGGACGTCGATGTCGCCGTGGGGCGCGTCGAGGACCAGGAACTCGCCCTCCGGGTCGGCCTGCGCCTCGGTGGCGGACAGCCGCAACGGGAACCGGCTGAACCGGCCGAAACCGACGTCGGCCAGCCACGGCTCGTCCAGTTCGACGCTGACGACGGCGTGGTCGAACGGCGGCCCGAGGGTGCCGTCCGGCCGGAAGACCTTCGCCGACTTCAGGACGGCATCGAAGCCCAGTTCCCGCAGCAAGGCGGCGAAGAGTCCGTTCAGCTCGTAACAGAAGCCGCCGCGGCGCCGCCGGACGATCTTGTCGAACAGCGCCTCGGTGTCCAGGACGATCGGCTCGCCGAGGTGGATGCTCAGATTCTCGAATGGCACCGTCGCGAGATGGCGCTCCTGCAGCGTCCGCAGCGCGGTGACGTCCGCGGTGGCGGGTCTGTCGACTCCGAGTCGATCGAGGTATGCGGCGACGTCCATGCGTCGACCTTGACACCTCGACCGCACTGGAGGTCAAGACGAAAAACGGGGCCCTCCCGGAAAGGGAGAGCCCCGTGTCGTGGCGAGAAGTCAGCCGAGCAGCAGGCCGTTGCCGCCGGCGACGGCGTTGTCGAACCGCTTGGAGATCTCGGCCCAGTTGAAGATGTTCCACAGGGCCTCGACGTACTTCGGCTTCACGTTCTTGTAGTCCAGGTAGAACGCGTGCTCCCAGACGTCGACCAGCAGGATCGGCGTGGTCGGCAGGACCAGGTTGTTGTGGTGGTCGCGCAGCTGCTGGGTGATCAGCGTCTTGCCGATCGGGTCCCAGGAGAGCGCGGCCCAGCCGTTGCCCTGGATCGTGGTGGCGACCGCGGTGAACTGCGCCTTGAACTTGTCGAAGGAGCCGAACGCCTCGTCGATCGCGGAGGCCAGCTCGCCGGTCGGCTTGTCGCCGCCTTCCGGGGAGAGGATCTTCCACCACACGACGTGGTTGGCGTGCCCGGCGAGGTGGAACGCCAGCGTGGTCTGCAGGCCGACGATGTCACCGAAGTTGCCGGCCTCGCGGGCCTCGGCGATCTTGTCGAGCGTGTCGTTCGCGCCCTTGACGTAGGTCGCGTGGTGCTTGCTGTGGTGCAGCTCGTTGATCTCGCCGGAGATGTGCGGCGCCAGGGCGCTGTAGTCATAGTCGAGATCGGGGAGCACGTAGCGGGCCATCGGCCCTCCTTCTGTCTTCGACACAAGTTTCCAAGGACGAACTTAGTCGTCTTCACCCGTTCGCGGCGACCGGGGGCGCCGCGTTTCTTCCCAGGTGGAACGACCCGTTCGTAGCGGCAGTACCCGTTGTGAGCACCGCCTGAAACCCACCTTGCTAGCTCCAGTTAGCTGGAGGTCAAGGCGATGTGACGGCGGTCATCAAGCCAGGTAGGGCAGCCCGACCAGATGATAGGAGGCGACCACCCCGAGGAAGGCCGTCAAGGCCACGGAAACCACCGTGTAGGTGATCCTGGCGGGGGTGTTCCACCAGCCGCGGAGCCACGCGAGTGCCGTGCAGACGACGGCGGCGCCGGTCAGGAGCAGGACGACGTCGGGCAGGAGCAGGGTGACGCTCAGCAAGGGGGAGTGCCCGGAGGTCAGCGCGACGGCGGCGGCGCTCAGATCACTCATGAGCAGCGCGAAGCCGCCTGCGAACAGCAGGACGGCCAGCGCCGCGGACCAGGCGGCGACGGTCGCGAACCGGGCGCCCGACGGGTTCCGTTCCCGGCCACGCCGGACGAACGCGCGGATCGGCCAGAACACCAGCGCGCCCAGCAGGAGCAGCAGCGCGACCCCGAGGATCAGCAGGTGGGTGGAGGACGATTCGAGCCACGACATGCGTTCGTAGGAGGAGTTCGGGTCGTCACCGGCGAAGAGCAGGACCTGACCGCCGGACTCGCGGAACGCGATCCGCTCGCCTGCCACGTCGGTGAACAGCCCGGGCTCGGTCTGGGTCCATCGCCGGGTCCCCTCGCCGAGGCCGGACGTCGTCAGCGCGCCGTCCCCGTCCGCGGTCACCGTGACGCCGCCCGCGAGCGCGCGGACCTTCGTGAAGCTGTCGTAGTCCAGCCGGGTGTTGTTGTAGCTGCCTTCGAACCGTGAGACGTCACCCGCGAGTGGCACGGGCGCGGGAACGGGAGCGGCGGGCTGTAGCCGGTCGACGAAGGCCTTCAGTACCTCGGCGGTGACCGCGGCGGCGTCGCCGGAGAACGCGCCGCCGTTGAACGCCAGGTACACGCCGGTGTTCTTCTCCGGGATCAGTTCCAGCACGCTGAGGAACCCCGGCGAATCGCCGGTCTTCTCCACCAGGCGCAAGCCGTTCAGATACCGCTCGGAGAAGCCGAACCCCATCGCGGGCAGCCGCGGGTCGTTGCGGAACCGCGCGCCGTGCAACCGGTCGAGCAACGATCGGCTGAACGTGCCGGGGACGAGGTTCGCGGACAGGTAGCGGCCCATGTCGGCCGGAGTGGCGACGTTCCCGTCGCCGGCGGGCGGTTCGGGGCCGAAGTTCGACGGCGGGACGACCTGAGCCGAGCCGTTCCAGCGGTAGCCGGTCGCCAGGGGGACGTCGGGAGTGGGCTGGGCGACGCTGCTGTCCTTCATGCCCGACGGCTCGAAGATGTGCTCCCGCACGTAGTCCGCATAGGACTGTCCCGACGCCAGTTCCACGAGATACCCGGCCAATGCGAAGCCGTAGTTCGAATAAAGGGCGACCTCGCCGGGTGGGCGGACGCGCGTGGGCATCTCGTTCGCGAGGTGTTCCGCGAGCGCCGGCAGTTTCTCGTCCCGTGGCGTGAACATCCGGTACACGCGGTCTTCGAAACCCGCGGTGTGGGTCAGCAGGGAGAACAGGGTGACCGGACGGCCGGGGAAGGTTTCGGGGATCTTGAACGACTTCAGGTACGTGTTGACGTCGGCGTCCAGCGCCAGCTTGCCCTGTTCGACGAGTTGTATCGCGGCGGTGGCGGCGATCGACTTGCCGACGGAGTTGATCAGGAACCCGGTGCGTTCCGGGTCCACCTTGGCCTGAGTGTCCACTGAGGACACACCGTAGCCTGCCGAGAACACCGTCTCGCCGCCTTCGACGACCACCACGGCGGCGCCGGGAATGTGATGCTCGGCAAGGCTTCGCGGGATGATCTCGTCGAAGACGGCCGCCGCGGAGGCCGGCGTGGCCGCTTGGGCGGCGGGGGCCGTCAAGACCGTCGTGATGGTCAGCAGTGCGGCGGTGGCCGCGATTCGGAACATGTGCTGAAAACTAGGGATTTCCCCAGGGGAAAGGGATCCGGTGGGCCGCCGGTCGCGGGGTGGGGCCCGCCCTACCCCGCGCCCCCGCCCGCCAGCGGGGAAAGGAGACCGGGATGAAGCCGTCCGAACGCCATGAACGGACCGTTCATGGCGTTCGGGACCGAGGCCGGTCGTCGCTCACGAGGTCAAGCGGCCCGGTACGCGTCCAACTCGCTCGCCAGCTCGTCGAACACCGCGATGTTGCACTCGAAGGCCACGATCGCCTCCTCGATGAGCCGCGCGCGCTCGTCCTCGCTCCACGGCGCGGAGTTCAGCTGTTCGCGGTAGTTGTCGCGGAACTTGGGCGCGCTGCCGACCTGGTCGAAGTGGTAGAACAGCGAACCCGCGTCGGTGAGCTCGTACTTGCGCTCCAGCAGCCGCCGGATGACCTGGCCGCCGGCGATGTCGCCGAGGTAGCGCGTGTAGTGGTGCGCGACGAACCCGCCGGACCAGTCCGACGCCTCGGCGACACGCCGCGCGTACCGCTCGGTGGAGGGCAGCGGGCGGACGGTCTCGCGCCAGTCCGGGCCGACGAGGTGTCCGAGGTCGCGTTCGAGGTTCGGCAGCCGCCGCAGTTCCTCGAAGACGAACTTGCCGGCCACCGGGTCCGTCGCCAGCTTGTCGGCGGCCTGCTCGATGGCCTGGTAGATGAAGTAGTACTGGATCGCCAGCCGGGTGTATCCCTCGAGCGAGAGTTCACCGCCGAGCAGCGCGTTCATGTACTCGGAGTGGTTGGCCCGCTCGTGGGCGGGCAAGGTGGAGGCGCGCAGGGTCGCGGAGAACGGCCCGGATTCGACGTCGGTGGTCACCGGCATGGACAGAGCCTCCAAGCATCGATCTGACATGCTGTCAGAAAGAGCGTAAGGCACAATCGCGGGTTAGGCTACCCTAATTTTTTGAGTCTTCCGTCATCCCGACCGCTCTGAGCACGAATCGGACCGCTCCCTCGATCGCGTCCTCCAGCCGTTCGGGTGGCACGTCGACGACCTGGCGGCTGCCGAGCGCGGCGGTGATCATCGGGATCAGCACGTCGGGATCCTCCTCCGGGACGCCCTCGGCGAGGATCTCGCGCAGCTGGCCGGTGATGGGGTCGGCGTGCGCGCTGATCCGCCGGTACGCGGCGGGCGCCAGCGCCGACGCGAGCGCCGTCCCCGGCGGCAGGTGGTACTCGGCCAGCACCCGCAGTTGCAGCCGGACGAACGTCGAAAGCTTCTCGACCGGGGTGTCCGCGGTCGCGACGGCCGCCGTCAGCCGTTCGACGTACCGCGTCGCCTCATCCTCGACGAAGGCGACCAGCAGGCTTTCCTTGTCCGGAAAGTGGTTGTACATCGCCGTGCGGCCGAGGCCCGCATCGGCGGCGACACCCGCGAGCGTGATCGCGTCGAACCCGCGCTCGTACAGCTGCCCGCGCAGGACGTCGAACACCCTGCTGCGGACCTCGCGCCGGTGCTCCTCCAGCGACCGGCCGATGATCTTGGGCACGAGCCACCTCCCTGGGAGATGACTCTAAGCCTCAAGCGACCACGTGTGCACCGGCGTCTCCGTGGCAGACAGCTCCAGGTACCGGCCCAGCATCCGGTTCAGCGCGGTTTCCCGCTCGGCGCCGCGCTCCTCCGCGCGCAGGACGTACTCCCGCTGCCACGCCGCGCCCGTCCGCCTGGTGAGGCACCGCTGCTCGATGATGCCCAGATAGCGCTCTCTCGCCTCGTCCGAAACATCCGATCGGCGTAGTCCCTCGTGCGCCAGCGGCAGCAGGACCCGCAGCACCAGCTCGTCCGGCGGGATCCAGCCGATCCCCGGCCAGTACAGCTGCGCGTCGAACCCCCGGCGCGCCCCCGCGTACATGTTCTCCTCGGCCGCCTGGAACGACATCTGTGTCCACACTGGACGGTCGGCTTCGGCGAGGGCCCGTTGCGCGCCATAGAAGAAGGCGGCGTTCGCGACCATGTCGACGACGGTCGGGCCCGCGGGCAGCACGCGGTTCTCCACCCGCAGATGCGGCAGGCCGTCGACGACGTCGTAGACCGGCCGGTTCCAGCGCCAGACGGTGCCGTTGTGCATCCGCAGTTCGGTGAGTTTCGGCGCCTGACCGGAGTCGAGCGCCTCGATCGGATCCTCGCGGTCGGTCTCGGGCAGCAGACCGGGGAAGTACCGGACGTTCTCCTCGAACAGGTCGAAGATCGAGGTGATCCACCGCTCGCCGAACCACACCCTCGGCCGCACGCCCTGGTTCTTCAGCTCCTCCGGCCGGGTGTCCGTGGCCTGCAGGAACAGCGGGATCCGCGTCTCGTGCCAGAGCGCCTTGCCGAGCAGGAACGGCGAATTCGCGCCCACCGCGATCTGGACGCCCGCCAGTGCCTGTGCCGCGTTCCAGTGCGCCGCGAACTCCTCCGGCGCCACCTGAAGATGCAGCTGGACGGAGGTGCAGGCGGCCTCGGGAAGGATCGATTCGGAGTAACTGCGCAGCCGCTCCGGCTGTCTGCCGGGCAGCGGCGCGCCCTCCATCGAGAGCACGGTGCGCTCGCCGCGCGCGGCGAAGATCCGGTCGTTGAGCAGCGAATACCGGGCGTTGTTGGTGAGCCACTTCTGATCGAAATGCTCGTGCCGCAGCGTCGGGAGGATGCCGATCATAGCCAGCGAGGCGCCGGATTCCTCCGCCTTGCGCGAGGCGGCGCCCAGATACGCGTGGAGGTCGTCCTCCAATTGCAGCGCGGACTCGCCGGCCAGCGGCCGCGGCGGCACGTTGAGCTCCAGGTTGTGCTGGCCGAGTTCGGTGGTGAACGACGGGTCGTTCAGCGCCTCGAGCACCGTCGTGTTCGTCATCGACGGGCGCAGCTCCGCGTCGACGAGGTTGAGTTCCACCTCGAGCCCGATATTCTTGCGCGGGAAGGAAAAACTGCCATCGGTGAGCATCCGGGCCAAGGTGTCGAGGCAGCGCTGTACCTTCCGGCGGTAACGTCCGCGATCCTGCGGCTCACAGGGGTCCGCCGAAAGATTCTTACCCATGTTCGTCGAGCTCCTCATTGGCCACGCTCCGCGGGATCCAGGCGGGACTGCCAGGCGGCCCAACGGTTTCACGCATCGCAGCCGCCCGGCTAGCGGCCAAACTGGTGCTCTCTGTCACTAGGGGTTAACTGACAGCAAAATACGTCCATTCGTACTACCTACCCGTCGACGATCGGACGCAAACGGCGCGCAGCGGGCGGATGACACACTCTCCTCGTGGCAGAACTGATCACCATCGACGACCGTGACGACCCGCGGCTCGACGATTTCCGCGACTTGTCCACAGCCGATCGGCGGCCCGATAGGCCGGGTGGGCGTGGCTTCGTGATCGCCGAAGGCACCGTCGTGGTCGAACGGCTGCTCAACTCCCGCTATCCGGTCCGCGCCCTGCTCGGCGTGGAACGGCGGTTCCGGGAATTGGGCGACGACCTGGCCCGCGCCGACGTCCCCGGCTATGTGACGTCGGCCGAGACGATGGCCGAAGTGGTCGGCTTCCACCTGAATCGCGGGATACTGGCCGTCGCGGACCGGCCGGTCCCGTCGCCGACGGTCGAGGACGTCATCGACGGCGCACGCGTGCTCGCCGTCCTCGAAGGCGTCGGCGACCACGAGAATCTCGGTTCGCTGTTCCGCAACGCGGCCGCGCTCGGGGTCGACGGGATCCTGCTCGGCGCCGGTTGCTCGGACCCGCTGTACCGGCGCAGCGTCCGCGTTTCGATGGGGCACGTCCTGCGCGTGCCGTTCACCACCGTCGGATCCTGGCCCGGTGATCTGGAACTGCTGCGGGAACGCGGTTTCCGTATCGCGGCCCTCACCCCTCGTGCGGATTCCGTTTCGCTGCGCCAGTTACGCGACCAGACCCCGGGGAAGGTGGCGCTGATGCTGGGCGCCGAGGGCCGCGGCCTGACCGACGAGGCCATCGCCGCCGCCGACGTCGCGGTGCGGATCCCGATGCCAGAAGGCGTCGATTCGCTGAATGTCGCCACGGCGGGCGCGATCGCGTTCTACGAGACGCGTCCACCGCTATCGTGAGCACCCGAGGCGACGAGGAGAACCCATGGAATTGCGGATCCGTGAGGGACGTGCGGTGCTGGCCGGGCGTGGCGGCGACAGCGCGCACGAGGTGGACCCGCATTCGCTCGCGATCGGTTCGGATCTCGCGCAGGCGTTGCACGAATGGGCCCGCGTCGCGTCCGCCGTCGGCTCCTCCGGCACCGAGGCCGCTTCCGTGGTCTCCCAGCGAGGCCGCCAGCTCGCCCAGCGGGTCGCCGCCACGATGGGCACCTCGGTGCGGTACGTCGACCCCGTCTCCGGCGACGGCGTGATCGTCGACCCGCCTCCCCCCGCGCCCCGCAGCGAACTCGCGCGGCGGCTTTTCGGCACACCGGACCCCGCCGGGGAACCGACGCCGTGGCTGACCGGGCTGACCGTCTCCGCGTTCGTCGCGGCCGTGGTCGTCGTGGCGATGCTGGCGCTGGCGAACACCCTCGCGCGCGAGACCAACGGCTGGCTCGCACTGCTGGCGTCCGTCGTCGTCACCGCCGGGATTACGCCCTCGCTGTGGCTCGCGCGGCGGGTGCCGATCGTGCGGTGGGCGTCCTTCGGCGCGGCCGCGGGAATCGTGATCGCGTGGATCGGCGTACTGATCGTCGTCTTCTAAAGATCGAAAACGGTGTCGATCGGCTCGTCGTGTTCGTCCTCCGCGGGGGCAGCACGCTTCGGCCGGGGCGTAACCGAGTCACACGCGTTTGTAGAACTTGAGACTCAGCCCGCCCATCTGTGTCGGAGACTGCCCGTAAAGCTCATAGCCGTGATATGCGGCGATCTGCACGACCAGGTCGGCGGGAACCTGATAGGAGCGCATCGTCAATTCCACGTGGAGGCTCCCGTCGAATTCCCGGGCCAGCCAGCCGACGCGGGTGGTACGCGGGAACAGACTGGTGGTGAAAGCGGCCGGGATGGCGCCGGCGAAAGCCGCCATGAACAGGAGGCTGACGATGGGGGCTTCGTGGCCCGACGGCATTCCGGCGATCGCCGCCGCCGCGCAGAGGAGGACGAGGACGGAGACGGGGGCGATGTGGTTCAGCCAGGCGTAATGGAACCGGAGCCCCGTGGGTGCGGGCAGCGGAAGCCGCGGCGGTGCCGGATCCCGGCTGAGCAGGAGGACCCGGTCGCTCGGATCGGTGAAGTCGGCCGCGACACGCAGGCCTTCCGTCTTGGCGACTTCCGCGACACGCCGGGCGGAGAGGTTCGCGTGCTTGAGACTGACCCAGACCTGATCCGAGGCGTCGAGGTGGTTCAGCAGCCAGCGTTCCCGATCCTTGTCCGGTCTGTCCGGCCCGTCGAAGACGGGGACCGGCGGGACGTGCTGCGGTGCGAAGTGGAAGCTCAGGCAGCCCTGGAACATCGGCGCGATCTCCAGGTAGCCGCGGCTCAGGGCGATACCGCGGAGATTCCCCGGGTCGATCTGCCACTCCATCGGCGAGACATGGGCGTACGGCGCCCCCGTGAAAACCTGGAAACGCAATCGGACGGCGCGTGCGTACCAATCCTGCATGAATCCCCCCCGGCCCGAGGATACTGAGATCCATGGCCGGTGACCCGCTCGTTTCACTCAGACGGCTGTGTCTCGCGCTTCCGGAGACCTCCGAGCGGCTCAGCCACGGCGAGCCGACCTGGTTCGTGCGCGGCAAGAAGACGTTCGTCATGTACGCCGACCGGCATCACGCCGACAAGGTCGCCTTCTGGTGCCCGGCGCCGCCCGGGGCGCAGGAGGAACTGGTGGGCGCTGAGCCGGAACGGTTCTTCCGGCCGCCGTACGTCGGGCATCGGGGCTGGCTCGGGGTCCGGCTGGACATCGACGTCGACTGGGCCGAAATCGAGCGGATCGTCACCGACGCGTATTGCCTCGTGGCGCCGAAATCCTTGATCGCACAGGTCCCTGGACGCACGTAATGGCCCCTCCACCGGAAGGGGCCATTACGTGCGAATTCAACCTCGTTGTGATCGGACGCCCAGAAGGACGTCTTCCCAGGATGGAACGATGGGGTGGTTCTTCTTCCCCTTCGCCCGTGGAGCGGGCTCGGCCACTTCCTCCGGCTCGTCAGCCGGAAGCGGTGGCTCGACATCTTCTTCGGGTTCCGCGATCGGCGCGTCGATCACCTTCGCGACCGGCTCGTCGGGTACCGAGTCAAGAGTGGGCTGGATGACCGCTTCCCTGCCGGGGTCCAGCGCCCGGACCGTGCGCGGGGCGCGGTAGGCGTTGGGGTTGAGCAGGACTTCGGCGTTCTCGTCGAGGGCCTGCACGGTGCCGCCGTGCGCGCCGGGCGAGAACGACCAGTGCGCGCGGTTGTCCGAACGGCCAGCCTTCCAGCTCAGCACGACGACCCACTTGCCGTCGTCGCCTCGCCACGAGTCCCAGGTCGCCTGGCTGTAGTCGTGCCCGCGCTGCCCGAAGGAGTGCGCCACGACCTCGCCGAGCGTCTGCACGTCGGGGCCGTCCTCGCGGACCGGATGCGCCCGCTGGGCCAGGTCGGCGGTGCGGGATCGCTCGAGCAGGACCGGGTACGCGAACCGCTCGACGCGCTGCACGGTGACGCCGGCGCTGCTCGCGACCTGCTCCACGGACTCACCGGCCCGGATTCGTGCCTGGATCTCGCGTGGCCGCATTTGGCTCTCCAACTCGATCTCGATCTGGCCGAGGCGGGTGATGTCACCCCTCGCCGCCGCTCGCAGCCTCTCATCCGCGGGGAGCAGGAAACGCGTGCGGCTCGCCGGGTCTTCACACACGATGGACTTACCGTCCTCGTGCAGCCCGACCACCCGTAGCGCTCTCATTCTCGCCTCCCCGATTCTTCACCTTTGTGGGTGTCCACGTTAAAACGGCGCGTCGCCTTGACGTGTGAGGCGCGCCGATGTCATGTGTCCTGCTCACTATTTTGTTCATGACGGCAAGGGGAATTCTGCGGGAGCGACGGGCGGCCCGCCGTGTGACGCGCCGGACACGCACAGTCACGATCGGGGGAATCTACGGAAGGCGCACCCGGACGACGAGTCCGCCGCCGCGTCCGCCCGGTTCCGCGCCCGCGGTTCCGCCGTGCGCCTTCGCGATGGACCGGACGATCGACAGGCCGAGCCCGGCGTTGCGAGAGTCGCCGGTCCGGTCGCCCGAGAGCCGCCGGAACGGCTCGAACAGCGCGGGTACGGCGTCCAGCGGCACCTGCGGGCCGGTGTTGCGCACCACCAGCGCCGGGTCGCCGCCGATGTCGACGTGGATCCAGCCGCCCTTGCGGTTGTAGGTGATCGCGTTGTGCACGAGGTTCGTGACCAGGCGCTCCAGCAGCACGGGATCGCCGGACACCGTCCGCGGCCGCAGCCTCGACTCCACGGTGACCCCCGCTTCCTCGGCCATGGCCGCCGCCGACCGGATCACCGTCGCCGCGACCTCGTCCAGCCGGACCGGGCCGCGTGCCGCCAGGCCGCGGTCGCTGCGGGCGAGCACGAGCAGACCCTCGATCATCCGTTCGCTGCGTTCGTTGGTGTAGATCAGGTGCTCGCCGAGTTTCCGGACCTCGGGGCTCACGTCGGGATCGGCCATCGCCACCTCGACCAGCGTGCGCTGCACCGCGAGTGGGGTCCGCAGTTCGTGGGAAGCGTTGGCGACGAAGCGTTTCTGGCTGTCGAACGACACGGCGAGCCGGTCGAGCATGCCGTCGAAGGTGTCGGCGAGTTCCTTGAGTTCGTCGTCGGGGCCGTCGAGATCGATGCGCCGGTCGAGGTTTTCGACCTCGAGTTTCCGTGCGGTCGAAGTGATCGCGTGCAGCGGCCGCAGCACCCGGCTCGCCATCAGCCAGCCGAGCAGCACCGCGAGCGCTCCGGCGATCGCCAGCGCCACCAGCGATTGCCACAGCAGCGTCGAAAGGACGTCCGAGCGGTACTCGGTGATCGAGGTCGCGACCAGCTGGGTGGCCTGGGCTCGCTCCACGGGCATGATGGTCGTCGTGTCCATGGGATACGCGCGCTGCACCGCGATGCCCGCCGCGTCACTCGCGAACGCCGCCGTATCCGGCAGCGTCGAGCTCACCAGCAGGTAGTTGACGATGAGCAGGGCGAGTCCGACGATCAGGAACGCGCCGCCGTAGAGCGCCGTCAGCTTGGTGCGGACGGAGAGCCGGAGCGGTTTCACGACCCGAACCGGTAACCGGCGCCGGGCACGGTGTCGATCAGGGGCGGCTCACCGAGTTTGCGCCGCAACGTCATCATCGCCACCCGGACGGCGTTCGTGAACGGGTCGGCGTGTTCGTCCCACGCCTTCTCCAGCAGTTCCTCCGCGCTGACCACGGTCCCCTCGGCGCGCATGAGCACCTCCAGTACCGCGAATTCCTTGGGGGACAACGGAAGGAACCGGCCGTCGCGGGACGCCTGGTGACGCGGCAGGTCGAGGACGACACCGCCGCGTTGCAGCACCGGCGGCAACGCCGGCCGCGCGCGCCGCGACAGCGCCTGCACCCGCGCGACGAGTTCGGCGAACGCGAACGGTTTCGTCAGGTAGTCGTCGGCGCCGAGACCCAGCCCGGCGACCCGGTCGTCGACGTCGGCCGCGGCGGTCAGCATCAGGACCCGCGCCTCGCCGCCGGTCCTGATCACCGCGGCGCAGACCTCGTCGCCGTGCACGACGGGGAGATCCCGGTCGAGCACGACGACGTCGTAGCCGTGCACCCCCACCCGGTCCAGGGCCTGCGCGCCGTCGTAGCAGACGTCGACGGCCATGGAGAACCGTCGCAGGCCCTCGGCGATCGTGTCCGCCAGGAGCCGCTCGTCTTCCACCACCAGCACTCTCACCTGGCCAGTCTGCCCCGGATGGGGGTAAGCGCGGGATAAGCGCCGGGTCGCGTGGGTCGTGAGTGGTAAGTGTCGTTAGAGCCACGGACTCGGGCATCACCACCTTGGCCCCACAGGCACCAGCAGTCACAACAGTGGCGCGTGAAGGCCTCCTTCCCTCGGCTCAGCCGAGGAACTCGACCTTCACACCTTGCCGAGTACATGAAGGGGTCCTTCATGTACTCGGGAGGGCGAGGTCACTGGTGTCGAGCCGGTCAAGCCCTCGTGAGCGGTAAAGACGGTTGGAACGCGACTTGCCACTCACGACCACCTGTACCGACCTGCGACCACCGGTACCGAACGCTCAACCGGCCGGGTGCAGCTGCCGCGCCGGGACCACCTGCTGGGGGGTGTTCGGACTGGACCACAGCAGCTTCATCGACGCTTCACCGCCTCGTTCGGTCTGTTCGAGCCGGATCGCGTACGACTTCCCGGCGACCAGGTCCAGAGTCGCTTTGTCGACAGCCGGGCCGTGCGGGGTGATGTTGTCGATCAGGAGTTTCCCGTCGACCCACAGCCGCACGGTGTCGTCCGAGACCGTGGTGAACGTGTACTTCCCGGTGTCTCGCGCGGTGACGCGGCCGCTCCATCGCGACGAGAAGGACTCCGCCGGGATCTTCGCGTCGGGTGAGCCGGTGAACTTCCAGTTGTGGTTCACGCCCGGCTCGATCCGGCGCACCGTCGGTGTCCCGGTGAAGTCCGCGTTCGGCCAGTACTCGGCGGTCAGCCCGGCCCCGCGTCCGGCGGGTGCCTGCGGCAGCGGCTCGACACTCAGTTCGATGACGGTCGCGACGTCGTTCGTCCGGCCGCCCGACGGCGTGAGTTTCACGCTTCCGGGCGACTGCTCGACCCGGACGTGTTGACGGCTGCCGAGCACTCGCGCATCGCGAACCCGGAAAGACGCCAACGTGTCGAGCGTCAGCGAACCGCCCGAAACGGGCCAGTCGAACACCGACGCGTAAAGCTTGTCGCCACGGCGGCTGACGACGCCCCAGCCCGGTTCGGCGACGAGCCCCGGCGCGCCCGCTCCGTAGACGGCGGCGGAGTGACCGTTCGTCCGCAGCCACTGACCCATCTGCTTCAGTCTGTCGATGGATTCCTGCGGCACGCGGCCGTTGCGATCGGGTCCGACGTTGAGCAGGAAGTTGCCGCTGCGGCCGGCGATCGAGAGCAGTTTCCTGGTCAGATCCGCCGAGGATTTCCAGTTGTGGTCCCAATCGGTGTATCCCCAGCTGCCGTTGAGGGTCATGCACGACTCCCACAGCTGCCCGTCGACGGGTTTGTCCGGGATCTCCTGTTCGGGGGTTCCCGTGTCGCCGTCGACCACCCGGCGTTTGCCGACGCGGTTGTTGACCACAATGGACGGATCGAGGCTTCGGACGTAGGCCTCCAGCTCCTCACCGTCCTTTTCGGTCCACGGGTTGTTGGGCCGGTCGGTGCTCCATTCGCCGTCGAACCACAGCACCGCCGGGTGGTAGTTGTCGACGAGTTCCTTGAGCTGGGCGTACATCCGCTCCTTGTACTTCGGGAACGTCGCCGGATCGGGGAAGTCCGGATCGTGCCAGTCCCAGATCGAGTAGTAGAAACCGAGTTTGACGTCCCGCGCGGCCGTCGCGCGTTTCAGTTCGGCGAGGATGTCGCGCTTCTTGTCGAAGGCCGAGTGGTCGCGGAGGTTGAACTTGTTGACCTTCGTCGGCCACATCGCGTAGCCCTCGTGGTGCTTCGACGTGATCACCACGTACTTCTGCCCGGCGTCCTTCGCCGACTGCGCGATGGCGTTCGCGTCGAACCCCGCCGGGTTGAACTTCGCGGCGATCTGCTCGTATTCGGCGCGCGGGATCTGGCAGTTCCGCTGGATCCACTCGGCGTCCTGGCAAACGCTTCCATCGGGGCGTTGGTACTTCCCTTGAAGCTGGGAGTACGCGCCGAAGTGGATGAACTGGCCGAAGCGGTCGTCGCGCCACCAGCGCGTCCGGTCGGCGGTGAACGGGTCGTCGTAGGCGTGGTCGGTCCCTGGTCCGGACGGCAGCGTCGCGGCTTCCGCCGCGGGCAGGACGCCCAGGGCGGTGGTCGCGACGACAAGGGCCGCCAGGGCCCGGAGTGGGTTGCGGCGATTCATGCACTCCTCCTCGATGAGGTGTGGACGTCGGGACTCTAAGAAGCCAGAGATCCGATGTGAACCCCCAAAAGGCTCGTGAGTAGCCTGGTTCACCCGTAAAGACGGCAGATAGGTCGGATCTTTGTTCCGCTGATTGGGACGGTAAGCGCGGCATAAGCGACTTCGCTTACCGCGCCGGAATCGCCCTCTCCGTAGAAATCGGTGCGCAAGACGACCGAAGGAGCAGCGATGCGGAAACGACCGATGGCGGCACTGATCGCCGGAGCGGTCCTCGCGCTGGTGGCCGGCTGCGGCGGTGGCGGGGACGGAGGCGACAAGGTCGCCTCGATCTCGTCGCCGCCGGCTCCCGGCGCCGCCGGTGACGGGAAGCAGGCCGACAACGTGTCCGACGAGGACAAGATGCGCAACTTCGCGAAGTGCATGCGCGAGCACGGGATCGACATGCCGGATCCCCAGACCAATGGTGACGGGAAGGGCATGATCTCCATCGAGGCGGGCGAAGGCAGGCCCGACGAGAACAAGATGAAGGCCGCGAGCGACGCTTGCCGGAAGCTGTTGCCGAACGGTGGCGAGATCAAGCCGCCCACGCCGGAAGAGCTCGACAAGATGCGCAGGGAAGCCAAGTGCATGCGCGAGCACGGCATCGACTTCCCGGACCCCGACCCCAGCGGCAAGGGCGCCGCCATGACGATGGACACGGGTGACCCCAAGAAGTTCGAAGAAGCGGCGAAGGCCTGCGGTCTCGGCATGACCATGAGGGCGGCCCCGGCGAAATGAGCGAACACGAAGGACCCGGCGGCGCACGGCGTTCCCGCCGGGCGCGCTGGTTCATCATCGCGGCGGTGCTCGCCGTCGTGGTCGGGACGATGTCGGTGGTCGTGCTGACCAGGGTCACGTCGGAGGCCCAGCAGGTCGGGCAGGCGCCGCCACCGGTGGAGACCGCGAAGGTCGAGAAGACCGACATGCAGGAGGAGGAAGAGGCGAACGGAACTCTCGGCTACGGCGCGGAAAACGCCCTCGCCGGCCGGAAACAGGGCACCATCACCGCCCTGCCGGACACGGGTGCGGTGTACACCCGGGGGAAGACCGTGTACGGCGTCGACGCCAAACCGGTGCCGTTGTTCTACGGCACGTTGCCGTTCTTCCGTGACCTCGCGGACGGGGCCGCGGACGGCCCGGACGTCAAGCAGCTGGAAGAGAACCTGAAGGCGCTCGGTTTCGGCGGTTTCGGTACACCGGACAAGAAGTTCACCTCGGCCACCACCGCCGCGATCAAGAAATGGCAGAAGTCGCTGGGCGTCGAGCAGACCGGCACCTTCGGCCAGGGCGACGCCGTCCTCGCGCCCGGCGAGATCCGGGTTTCGCAGGTCGCCGCGCAGCTCGGCGGCCCGGGAGGCGGCGAACTCCTGAAGTACACCGGCACCGAGCGTCTCGTCGAGGTCAAGCTCGACGCCGCCAAGCAGGCCATCGCGAAGGAAGGGGACAAGGTCGGGGTCGACATCACCGGCGGCAAGAGCACGACCGGGGTGATCGCCGAGGTCGGCAAGGTCGCGGAAACCGGCAAGGACGGCGCCGGGCAGGACGACGGCAAGCCGAAGATCAAGGTGAAGATCAAGCTGGACGATCCGGCCGCGGCGGGATCGCTCGATTCGACGCCCGTCTCGGTGCGGTTCACCAAGGAAGTCCACAGTGGAGTCCTGGCGGTTCCCGTCGGAGCACTGCTCGCGCTCGCCGAAGGTGGGTACGCCGTCGAGGTCGACGAAGGCGGCAACCGGCGCCTCATCGCGGTGAAGACCGGTCTGTTCTCCGGCGGCCGCGTCGAAATCACCGGCACCGGCCTCGCCGCCGGGATGCGGGTGGTGACGACCTCATGACCCCGGTGCTGGACGTGCGCGGCGCCTCCCGCACCTATCCCGGCGGGGTGCGGGCACTGCACGAGGTGTCACTGTCCATTGAGGACAGGGAGATGGTCGCCATCGTCGGCCCGTCCGGCTCCGGCAAGTCGACGCTGCTGCAGCTGATGGGCACGCTCGACCGGCCGACCAGCGGCGTCATCGAACTGCGCGGGAACGACGTGGCGAAACTGCCCGACCGCAAGCTTTCCGCGTTGCGGTCGCGGTGGATCGGGTTCGTGTTCCAGCAGTTCTTCCTCAGCGAGGGGGTGAGCGCGGTCGACAACGTCGCGACGGGGCTGCTGTACGCGGGGGTGCCGCGGCGGAAACGGCACGAACGGGCGCTGGCCGCGCTCGACCGGGTCGGCCTCGCGCATCGGGCCGGCCATTTCCCGAACGAGCTCTCCGGCGGGGAACGGCAGCGGGTGGCGATCGCGCGGGCGGTCGTCAACTCGCCGTCGATCCTGCTGGCCGACGAGCCGACCGGGAACCTCGACACGGGCAACGGCGCGGCGATCCTCAACCTGCTCGCCACGTTGAGCTCGCAGGGGACGACGGTCGTGATCATCACGCACGACCGGGAGATCGCGGCGGGCATCCCGCGGCGGATCGAGCTGCGCGACGGCCGGATCCGGCTCGACACCGGGACGGGGGTGCTGGTGTGAGCGCACCCGTCCTCGACAAGACGCCGACACCGAATCCGGCCAGGCTCGGCCCGCGCGACGTGCTGACCCTCGGCGCGCACGGGATGCGGACGCGGCCGATGCGCGCGGTGCTGTCCGCGCTCGGCATCGGGATCGGGATCGCCGCGATGGTGGCGGTGCTCGCGATTCCGGCGTCGGGTGCGAAGGCGTTGCAAGACCAGCTGGCCGCGCTCGGCACGAACCTGCTTTCGGCCGGGCCGGGCAAGACGATGTTCGGTGGTGAAGCGACGTTGCCGGACAGCGCGGTGCCGATGGCCAAGCGGATCGCCCCGGTGACCGCGGCGTCCGCGACCGGCACCACCGACGGGACCGTGCGGCGCACGGACAAGATCGCCAAGGACGAGACGTCCGGCCTCTCGGTCTACGCGGCGACGCCGGATCTCCTCGACGTCATCGGCGGCGCCGTCCGCACCGGGCGGTTCCTCCGTGACGCGACCCGCGACTACCCGGTCACCGTGCTGGGTTCGGTCGCGGCCGCGCGGCTCGGGATCGATCACATCGATCCGGCCAAGCCGCCGCAGGTGTTCATCGGCGGTCAGTGGTTCACCGTGGGCGGCATTCTCGGGCCGACCCCGCTGGCGCCCGAGATCGAGCGGTCGGCGCTGGTCGGCTGGGACGTCGCCAAGCGGCTCCTCGGCTTCGAGGGGCATCCGACCACCGTGTACGTCCGGGCGAAGGACTCGCAGGTCGAGAACGTGCGTTCGGTGCTCGCGCAGACGATGAACCCGCAGGCGCCGAACGAGGTCGAGGTGCGTCGTCCGTCGGAGGCGCTGGAGGCGCAGAAGCTGACGGAGAACACCTACAGCGCGTTGTTCCTCGGGCTCGGTGGGGTGGCGTTGCTGGTCGGCGGCGTCGGGGTGGCCAACACGATGGTGATCTCGGTGCTGGAGCGGCGCCGCGAGATCGGCCTCCGCCGCGCGCTCGGCGCGACGAAACGGCAGGTGAGAGGCCAGTTCTTGGCCGAGTCGGTGCTGCTGTCCGGGCTCGGCGGGATCGCCGGGGTCCTGGTCGGCGTGCTGGTGACGGCCGGGTACGCGCTGAGCCAAGGCTGGCCGGCTGTGCTCCCCGTCGGCGCCCTGCTCGGCGGGGTCGGGGTCTCGGCACTGGTCGGTGCCGTCGCCGGTGCCTATCCGGCGATGCGCGCCGCCCGGCTCCCGCCGACCCAAGCGCTCGCCTGACCACGCAATTCGGCACCTGGTTGCGACGGTGCGCATCGCGTACTACCGCAACCAGGTGCCGAATTGCGAGGTAGCGGTGGGTAATCTCGCCGGGTGCTGGTGGGATTGTCGGGGCGGAAACTCGCGGGGGCGTTGATCGCGCTCGAAGCCGTCGTGGTCGGCGTGCTGTTCGCGTTCAAGGTGTTCGACGGCCAGGACCTCGAGGTCTACATCGGCGGCGCGCGGCTCCTCGTCGACTCGGGCGACCTGTACGGCACGTGGGTGCAGACGCACGGGGGCTGGCTGCCCTTCACCTACACACCGTTCGCGGCCGCGGTGTTCCTGCCCGGCACGTTGCTGTCCGCCGCGCTGGCCACGAGGCTGGTCGGGCTCGCGTCGATCATCGCGGGCGGGATCGTCGTCTACCTCTTCGTCGCGACGCTCAACGGCTCGCTCACCGACCGTGCGAACGTCCGTGGCCGCGCCATCGCCGTACTGGCGGCGATCGGGGCGCAGGCCGTCGGCGGGATCATGGAACCGGTCCGCTCGACGCTCGGCTTCGGCCAGATCAACACCCTCCTGATGCTGATGGTCGTCCTCGACGCCCTGCTCCCTGGCCGCGCGCGGACCAAGGGCCTGCTGATCGGCGTCGCCGCGGCGATCAAGCTGACCCCGGCCTTCTTCATCCTGTTCTTCTTGTTCCGCAAGGACTTCCGCTCGTCCGCACGGGTCGTGGCCGGGTTCGTCGGCGCGGGCGCGCTGATGTTCCTGGTCGCGCCGGACGCGTCCGCGAAGTTCTGGACGAACATCCTCTTCGACACCGGCCGCATCGGCGATCGCGGCTATGTCGGGAACCAATCGCTGCGCGGGATGCTCGCGCGGTTCGGACTCGGCTCGGCGGAGGACGCCGTGTGGGTGCTGGCCGCGGTGGTGGTGGTCGCGCTGACCGCGTTCGTGATCGTGCGCGTCGCGGAGCCGGTGTTCGCGCTGACGGCGTGCGCGATCGGCGGGCTGTTGGTCTCGCCGGTGTCCTGGACCCACCACTGGATCTGGTGCGTGCCGATCCTCGTGCTGCTGGTCTGGACCCGGTCGATCGTTTCCTACCTGCTCGCGGCCGTGACGGTGGCGCTGTTCGTGATCGCGCCGATGTGGCTCGCGCCGCGGCCCGCCGGGAGTTTCGGCTGGTGGCTGGCGACGGAATCCTTCGTGCTGTACGGCCTCTTGCTGCTGCTCTATTTCGCCCTCGTAGCGCGTGAAGGCCCCCTTCCCTCGGCTCAGCCGAGGGAAGGGGGCCTTCACGCGCGAAAAGAGAGCTAGCTCAGCCCAGGCGCTCGACGACGTACTCGATGCTCTGGGTCAGCTTCGTGATGTCGTCCGGGTCGATGGCCGGGAACAGGCCGACGCGCAGCTGGTTGCGGCCCAGCTTCCTGTACGGCTCGGTGTCGACGATCCCGTTGGCGCGCAACACCTTCGCGACCGCCGAGGCGTCCACCTCGTCGGCGAAGTCGATGGTGCCGACGACCTGCGAGCGCAGCGACGGGTCGCTGACGAACGGCGTCGTGTAGCTGGTCTTCTCGGCCCATTCGTACAGCCGGGTCGACGAGTCGCGCGTGCGCGCGGTCGTCCACTCGAGACCGCCGTTCGAGTTCATCCACTCGATCTGGTCGGCCAGCAGGAACAGCGTCGACACCGCGGGGGTGTTGTACGTCTGGTCCTTGCGGGAGTTGTCAAGCGCGGTGGTCAGCGACAGGAACTCGGGGATCCAACGGTCGCTCGCGCCGATCTCGCCGATGCGCTCGACCGCGGCGGGCGAGGCCAGCGCGATCCAGAGGCCACCATCGGAGGCGAAGGACTTCTGGGGCGCGAAGTAGTAGACGTCGAAGTCCTCGGCCTTGACCGGCAGGCCGCCCGCACCGGAGGTGGCGTCGATGGCGACGAGGGCACCTTCACTGCCTTCGGGGCGGCGGACCGGCACCGCGACACCGGTCGAGGTCTCGTTGTGCGCCCAGCCGACCAGGTCGGCACCGGGCTCGTAGGCGATCTCGGGCGCGCTGCCCGGGTCGGCCTTGACGACGATCGGGTCGGCGAGGAACGGGGCGCCCTTGGTCACCGTGGCGAACTTCGAGGAGAACTCGCCGTAGGTGAAGTGCTGCGCACGTTCCCGCACGAGCCCGAACGCGGCGGCGTCCCAGAATGCGGTCGTCCCGCCGTTGCCGAGGACCACTTCGTAGCCTTCGGGCAGGGAGAACAATTCGGACAGACCCGCACGCACGCGGCCGACGAGGGACTTCACCGGCTTCTGGCGGTGCGAGGTGCCGAGGTAGGTGGCACCGGATTTCGCCAGGTTGGCGAGCTGCTCGTCACGGACCTTGGACGGTCCGCAGCCGAAGCGGCCATCGGCAGGCTTCAGGTCCGCGGGGAGGGTCAACTCAGGTGCGTCGGTCATGAGGCCAGTCTCTCAGGTCGGGACGGCCCTGCTGACAGTCGGTGCCGCGTGTCCGGGATGTGGGATCGGCGGACCGGCTCCCCTTGGCGCCGGCCGCCGGGTAGCTTCTCGCCTCATGGCGACAGTGCACGAACGATTCCCGGTGTCCCCCGAGGCGTTGTGGCAGGCCCTTCCCCACGGAGTCGACGCGGTCAAGGGGCAGGCCCCGTATTACGACGCGGCGGCGGGCTACGTCACCTTCTCGACCAAGCTCGGCTGGCTCAGCTACGGCCAGACGGTCACGGTGAAGGTCGAGCGGACGACGGAGGGTTCGGGCCTGGCGATCCAGACGAGCCTCAAGTTCGGCTTCGTCGACTGGGGTGAGGGCAAGCGCATCGCCCGCAACTTCATCGCTGCCGTCGGCGTCGCGGTCGGGCACACCCCGGCCGCTTGACGTGGTCGTGAGTGGCGATTCGTGTTCTAACCCGAATCGCCACTCACGACCCGCTGGACCGGTCAGCGCCAGCCGTCGGGGTCGACGCCGCCGGGGATGGGCGCGGCCGGGTCGAACGGCGTCCGCGAGAAGATGAACGTCGCGAGGTCGAGATGGTTCGGCTTCCCCGCCGAGTCCCGCCCGACCCGCAGCGTTTCGCCCGCGTAGTAGGCGTCGAGGCCGACCCAGGTGTCTTCGCCGACGGGCGCGAACCGCGACGCGCGGCCGGCACCATCGGTCGGTGCGAGGGAGAACAGGCCGCCAGGGAGCAGGCGCAGGTGGTACGGCGTCGGGCCCCAGTGCCACAGCCCGGTCAGCTCCAGCAGCTTCGGGTCCACAGTGGACGGTTGCCATTCCGTGGGCATGGACGGCTCGTGCTGTTCGGTCAGGTTCATCAGGTCGAGGCACAGCTGCGTGATGCCGACGCCCGCCGTCGAGTTCGTCAGCACCAGCGCGCCGATACCCGCGTTCGCGTCGACCAGCGAGCAGGCGAGGAAGCCCGGCATCGACCCGGTGTGCCCGGCCAGCCGCCTGCCCTCGGTGCGGACCAGCATGACACCGAGGCCGAATCCGGTGGTCCAAGCGTCGCCGTCGTCCACGGTGACCATTTCGCGCATCTCCGCGACGGTCTGCTCGCTCAGCACGCCACCGGTGTGGCCGCCGAGGAACGCCGTCCAGCGGGCGAGGTCGGTGATCGTCGACCACAGCTGCCCGGCGGGCGCCATCGCGCCGGCATCCGGCGACGGTTCCGGCATGAGGAGGTCGGCGAAAGGGTGCACGGCGAACCCGTTCGCGTGTGCGCCTTCGGGATGCGGCGAGGTCCGGGTCATGCCGAGCGGGCCGAGGATCTCGGCGCGGATGACGTCGAGCCAGGACTGCCCGCGGTGCCGGGCGACCAGCTCGCCGAGCACGCCGTAACCGACGTTGCTGTAGTGGAACTTGCTGCCCGGCCGCAGCCGCGTCGCGCCGTCCTTGAGGCTCTCGACGAGCGCGTCCCAGTCGGCGCCGACCGTGCGCTCCCACCAGGAACCGGGCGATTCCGCGGTCAGGCCCGAGGTGTGGGAGAGCAGTTGCGCGATGGTGGCCGAGCCGAACGCGGTGCCGGGAAGGTGCTGTTCGAGCGGGTCGTTGAGGTCCAGCTTGCCTTCGTCGCGCAGCCGCATGACGGCCGTCGCGACGAGTGTCTTGGTGATCGAGCCGAGGCGGTACTGCGTGTTGTCGCCGGGTGTCTCGCCGTCGACGCGTCCGCGTCCTCCGGACCAGGCGATTTCGCCGTCGCGGACGACGGCGGCGACGATGGACGGGGCGCGGCACGAGGATTGCTCGTGCGCGAGGCGGCGTAGCAGCGCCAATTCGGTCGAGGCAAGCATGAGACGCATTCTGCCTACCCGAGCAGGCCCAGTCGCATAGCGGTGGTCACAGCGGCCGTGCGGTCCGAAACGTCCAGTTTGCCGAACGTCCGGAGCAGGTGGGTCTTGACCGTCGCTTCGCTGATGTGGAGCGTCCGGCCGATGTCGGCGTTCGTGTTCCCCCGCGCCACCAGCCGGAGCACCTCGATCTCGCGTGCCGACAACGGCGACGCCGTCGGATTGCGCACCCGGTTCACCAGCTTCCCGGCGACCGAAGGCGCCAAGACCGTCTCGCCGCGTGACGCGGCACGGATCGCGCCGGCCAGCTCCGCGCGCGAAGCGTCCTTCAGTAGGTACCCGGAGGCTCCCGCTTCGACCGCGCGCAGGATGTCCGCGTCCGTCTCGTAGGTGGTGAGCACGACGACCCGCTGACCCGGCCGGTCCGCGAGGATCTTCCGCGTCGCGCCGACGCCGTCGAGACCGGGCATCCGCAGATCCATCAGGATCACGTCCGGCTGCTTGATCCGGCTCAGCGCGACGGCCTCGTCGCCGGAGCCCGCTTCCCCGATGACGCTCAGGTCCGGCTCGGCCTCCAGCATGCCGCGCAGGCCTTCCCGCACCACGGGGTGATCGTCGACCAGCATGATCGTGATCACGCGGGCACCTCCAGTTCCAGCGTCGTCCCCGCACCGGGTTCGCTCGCACACGTCACGATGCCACCGACCTGCCCCGCCCGGGCCCGCATCCCCGCCAGGCCGAAGCCGCCGGTGGGCTCGGCGGGGTCGAATCCGGCGCCGTCGTCGGTCACGCGGAGCCGGGCTCGTCCGTCCACAACGGACAGAAGGAGCGAAACCGCGGCGGCGCGTGAATGCTTGCGGATGTTGCTCAGCGCCTCCTGTGCCCCTCGCAGCAGGACGACCTCGGTGGCCATCGGGAGCGCGGGCAGCGGGCCGCCGACCTCGATCGACGCCTCGATCCCGGTCTCCTCCGTCAGCCGTTCGACCAGCCTGCGCAAGGATTCCTCCAGTGAAGCGGCGGCGAGCGCCGACGGCATCCGCGTCGCGACCATCGCCCGCGCCTCGGCCAGGTTCTCCCGCGCCGTCCGCGCCGCGAGATCCAGGTGACGGCGGGCCGCCTTCGGATCGGTGTCCATTTCGGACTCGATGGCCTGGGTGAGCGTGACGATACTGGTGAAGCCCTGCGCGAGCGTGTCATGGATCTCGCGGGCCATGCGCTCGCGTTCGGCTGCCATGCCCGCCTCGCGGGAGAGGCGCGAAACCTCCGCCTGACTGGCTTCCAGCTGTTCGATCAACGCGGCCCGGCCTTTGCTCTGCGCGATGATCTGGGTGGTGTAGCGGCCGGCCAGCAGGCTGAAGACGATCAGGATCGCCGTCATCGGCAGCAGGACCGGCTGTTCGTCGAGCCCACCCTGGACGAGCAGGGCAGCCGGGCTCGAAAGCACCGCCGCCGTGGTGAGGATCGACGCGGCCTTCGTCGGCATCGTCATGTAGAGCACGGGGCAGGATAGGAAGAGGATGAAGCTCGAGTTGCCCGCGGCGAAGATGGCACCCACCGTGAAGAGCAGCAGTACCCCGGCGAACAACCATGGCGTGTGGTCGTAGTCCGGGCCTTTGATGAGGCGGCGTCCTCGTGCCAGGTAGGTCACGCCGAGCCCTGCCAAACACAGGAGCGCGATCGTTTTGTCCGTGGCCGTCCCGCCTTCGAGGAGCACCAAGGCCGTCGTCGCGACGAAGGTGACCCCGAAGAGGACCTCCCAGAGCCAGTAGAACCGCTCCCAGGCGTTCACCTGTCCTCGTTCGACCAGCGGAACGTCAGCTTCGCCAGCAGCAGCCCCGCGGCGCACCACGCCGTCAGCACCAGTGCCACCATCGGAAGTTCCCATGTCCCCGCCATCTCCTGTGCCGCGGCTTCGGCCGGCAGGAACACCGAGCGGAAGCCCTGGCAGATCCACTTCACCGGGAAGAACGAAGCGATGTCGACCATAACCTTCGGCAGGTTGGTGATCGGCGTGACGAACACCCCGGAGATGAACTGCAGCGAGATGTAGATCAGGTTGGTCACCGCGACCGCGCCGCTGACCGTCTTGGTCACCGAACTGAGCGCGATGCCAAGAAGCGTGCAGCTGGTGATGCCGAGCACGAAGACCCACAGCGCGGTCAGCAGCTTCGCCGGGTCGGTCGGCAGCTCCAGATCGAACAGGAGGCTGCCGACGATCGACATCAGCACCACCTGGGCGATACTCGTGAAGCCGACCAGGATGATCTTGCCGATGAAGTAGGAAGCGGCGGGCATCGGCGTGCCCCGCAGCCGTTTCAGCGCGCCGAGCTCACGGTCGGACGCGAGGTTGATGCCGATGCTGTTGAACGACGTCGAGACGATGCCGGAGCCGATCATGCCCGCGGCCAGCACCTGCCCGGTGGTGATCGCCATGCCGGGCATCGACGAGTCCAGCATCGAGCCGAGCAGGATCATCAGCAGGGACGGGAAGGCGAAGGTGAAGATCACCTGTTCCCGGATGCGGAAGAACTGCCTGAGCTCCGCGGCACCCCGGACGAGGCCGAGCGAGAAGGTGCCCGGGAGGGTCAGCGTGCTCATCGGGCTTCTCCGATCAGGTCGAGGTAGGTCTCTTCGAGGGTGGGCCGGTGGACGGTCAGCTCCGACGGCTCGCGGCCGTCGGCGGAGAGCTCGCGGATCAGCTTGGCCGGGAAATGGGTGCGCTCCAGATGGCCGCCCCTCTCGTCCGTCCAGCGGACCGTGGCCTCCGCGGTGGAGCGGCCGCCGAGCGTCTGCGGTGTCCCCTCGGCGACGATCTGCCCACGTGTGATGACCGCGACGCGATCGGCCAGCGCCTCGGCCTCGTCGAGATAGTGCGTGGTGAGCAGGATCGTGGTGCCTTCGCGGGCGAGATTCCTGATCAGTTCCCAGAACTGGCGCCGGGCCGCCGGATCGAACCCGGTCGTCGGCTCGTCGAGGAACACCAGCTCGGGCCGCCCGATGATCCCGAGCGCGACGTCCACACGCCGCCGTTGCCCGCCCGAAAGGCTCTTGACGCGGGCACCCGCCTTCTCGGTCAGGCCGACCTTCTCGATCACTTCTTCGGTGTCACGAGGATCCGGGTAATAGCGGGCGAAGTGCCGGACGGTCTCGGCGACGGTGAGCTCTGCGGCGTCGTTGGCCGTCTGCAACACGATCCCCAGCCTCGCCCGCCAAGCCCGGCCCGCCGTGCCGGGATCCTCACCGAGCACGTCGACGTCGCCCGACGTCCGCCCGCGGTGGCCCTCCAGAATCTCGACCGTCGTCGTCTTGCCCGCGCCGTTGGGGCCGAGCAGAGCGAACACCTCACCCTGCTCGATGTCGAGGTCGATCCCCCCGACGGCGGTGTGGCCCGGGTACTCCTTGCGCAGGCCACGCACTCTCACTGCCGTTTTCATACGTCGATCGTGCTGTGCGGGGCGGGGTCTGCGGGACGTCCGCAGGACTGAACCCGGTTGTCAACCGAACGATGGACACCGGTGTCACCGCCAGGTTCGTTCCTCGGGGCGCCACCGTCCTGCCGGATGCGTCGCCAGCAGAAGCGGAGTGACGAAGGCGTCCGCGAGGTCGTGCACACCTTCGAGCGTCCGGAATTCGGAAGGCAGCCCGCGGACACCTTGGGCGGCCTTGTGATAGCCACCCTTCCAGGAATGCGGATCGGGGACCTCGAACCCAGCGGGCGGATTCACCACCATCCCACGGCTTCGGCGGCGAGCGATTTCGTCGTACAGGATTTCGTGCGTCTCCTTGCCCGGTATGGAGGACTTCAACGCGAACAGGGCGAGGTCGACGAGATCCTTGTAACGGCTGGACGGGTGGCCGCCGACCTGATGACGCTCGTACATAGCGCAGATCTTTTCCGCGACATGGTCTTCGATCGGGAACATCCGCGCTTCCGGCCAGGGGACGCAATCACTGGCGAACGGAGGTTCCAGCGGCTCGGTGGTAATGGGGCCGCGCGGCAGATGCCCGGAGGTGACGACGTCCACGCGGACCCGGTGATTGAGAGGCGCGTTCTCGAACATCGCCATGAACGACACCTTGCGGGTAGGGCGCTCGACATGGGTTTGAGCCGAGGTTCCGAGGTGGGAGAACCAGATGCCATCGGCGAGGCGTAGCCCGGCCGCCGTCTTGAGCGCGTCGACCGCGGCGTCGGTCGTGTCCTCCATGGAGAGCAGATCGATGTCGGTGGAGTAGCGCGCGGAAGGCCAACGGACAAGGAGGGCTTGCCCGCCCTTCAGCACCCAGTTCGAGGCGTCGTCGCCGTGGAAGACCCGGGCGATCAAACGACGATGAAAATGCAGTTGCAGTAGCTCGCCGGTGGAGATACCCGTCGTTTTGGTGCCGTTCCTCGCTCTGTCCTTCTGAGAGTCGAGATAACCACGCGGAGTTTTCGGGCGTTGAGAGGGCATCCCGCCATGGTCTTGCGCTGGGACGAACTCAATGGAGAAGGTGCTTCGACCTTGATTCGCCCTTTCGCAAGCCCTAATGCCGCGGCGGAGTCGGACGGTGGGCGAGTTGCGTGACCGAGGTGCCGATCCCGGCAAGTAGCTGTTCGAGCAATGCTTCGCCGTCTCCAGGACGGCGGACGCCATAACGCAAGGCATAGGGTCCGATGTGCTCCGCCAGTACGTCCAAGCGAAGGAGGTTCGTCTCCACCGCCTCCTGGATGATCGTGGCGATATGGCTGCTGTCGATACGCTGCTCCAACAGATCGCGGACGGTGCGGAGCGCGGTGGTGACCGGAAGCCCGTCGATCGTCGTCACGTCGTCTTCGAGCAGTCCGGCGACCCTGAAGCGCACATCGGGATCTCGGCTGGTGCGGCGGCGTGGCGTGGTCAGGACTATCCGGTCGTCGACGAGTTCGCCGAGCCTGTGCAGCCGCGCGGCCGACTCGTGGGAAATCACCCCTCCGTCCGGATCGAGAGGGGACCGCTTCCACGCGGGTTCGGCCGCGTTGAGCATCAGCCAGGCCGCCTGCTCCTCCCGCACCTCGGTCGCTACGGCGATCGTGGCCGCATAGACGCCGTGACGGACACGGTCGAGGTGGCCGGCTTTCTCCAAGCGATGCAGTGTGACGCCATCGACGCCGGCACCCTTGGCTTGCCGGGACGTGACCATGCCCCACTGGGCGCTGGTGAACGCACTGAGCAGCCGTAGTGCGTCACTCGTGTTCATACAGCGAAGTTTACGTCACCAAGCAGCGTTAGTTACGTCTCAATGTAACTAACGCTGCTTAAGGTGGACTTAGCAGTGTGCGGACGGAGGTTTCGAGGGAGGGCAGGAGGGTGGCCGGATCGACGGCGGTGAGCATCCGGTTCGCGAAGCCGTCCGAGAGGGCGAGCACGGCGTCGGCCAGGTCGCTCGCCGCGAGGTCGTCGCGGACATGGCCTGCGGTCTGCGCCTCCGAGACGTAGCGCGTCGTGAGTTCCTGCAGTTCGTCGTAGCCGGTGCGGATGAATTCGGCCCATGACGGCCGGACGGCGGCGCGGGCGGTGAAGGCGTTGATGACGATCACCTCCGCGCGGCGCTGTTCGTCGAGCGGCATCGCCTCGACGAGCAGGCGCAGCAGCAGGTCCAGCAGGTTCCCGGACTGATCGAGGGTCTGCCAGCGCTGCTCCAGGAACTCGCTGGTCATGTCGAGGGCGAAGCGGAACAGATCTTCCTTGGTGGAGAAGTACTTCTGCACCGCGCCCGCGGACACCCCGGCTTCGACGGCGACAGAGCGGACGCTCACGGCCTCGACGCCTTCGCGCGCGACAATGCGCAGGAGGGCGCCGGCGATCTCGCGGCGGCGTTCGGCGCGGTCGACGATCTTCGGCACGGACGCATCCTCCTCCTGCGGCGGGGTGGGTCGTGAGTGGCGATTCGTGTTCTAACCCGAATCGCCACTCACGACCCACCCGACCGGCTTGCCCACTCGACCATCTTTAGAATACATTCGTATCCTGAAAAGGGGGTACTGGGGTGGACGAAGTCGCACACAAGCGGCGGGCGGAGGAGAACCAGCTCGCCGCCGCGCTGACCAAAGGACCGGCGGAGGTCCTCGATTTCCTTCTGCCGTTGTGGGTGGGGAGCCAGCTCGGCGCGTCGGCCGCCGAGGTCGGGGCGCTGACCGCGTTGGAGACGCTGGTGTCGTTCGTGATCCGGCCGATCGCGGGGTCGCTCGCGGACCGGTTCGACCGTGGCCGGGTCGCGGCCGTCGGTGCGGTCCTCTATGGACTGTCCTTTGTGGTCTATGCGGTGACGCCGGGCATCGGAGTCGCTTATCTGGCCGCGGTTCTCGGTGGCGCGGGTGGGGCGCTGTTCTGGGTCGCGTTGCGGGCTCGGGTGGGAGAGGGGCTCGCGAGGGACGACGGCGCGTTCAGCAAGCTGTTCGCGGCCGAGGGCGGCGGCACGTGGATCGCGTTCGTGGTCGCGCTGACCGCGATCGCCTGGATCGACTACCGGGGTGTGTTCTGGCTCGGTGCGGCGGCCTGCGCGGTGGCCGCGGTGGTCTTGCTGAACGCGCCGTCCGCGCCGGTGCGCGAAGCGGGCGCGCCACGGCTTTTCCAGCTGGGTAAGAGGATGCACCCGATGCTGGCGCTCGTCGCGCTGACCGCGATGGCCGAGGCCGGGGTCGCCCTGTTGCTCCTGATGCATCTGCAACGCGGGCATCAGCTGCGGCTCGGCGAGATCGCGGCCGTGTTCATCCCCGGCTTTATCGTCTACAGCCTGCTGCCGGACTACCTGCACGGCTTCGTCCGCAAGGTCGGCCGGACGCGGGTGCTCGCCTTGGCGATGGTGGCGAGCGCGGTCTTCGCCGCCGGCTTGTCCTTCGCGCCGAGTCCGGCGGTGCTCGCGGTCATGTGGGTCCTCTCGGCGGCGGCGTTCGCGGCGGCCATCCCGGTGGAGCAGGCGGTGGTCGCCGAGGCGGCCGGGCTCAGCCTCGGCCGGGCAATGGGGATCTACGAGAGCGCGACGCTACTGGGAGCGACGATCGGGACCTTCGTGGCGGGTCAGCTGTACGGCTCGGACGTCGGATGGCGCGTCGCTTGCTTCGGCGCGGCGGTTCTCCTGCTCTTCGGATCGTTCGTGGTTCGTGGCGCCGTACGGCGTGTCGGAGTTGCGGAGTTTCCCGTGGAACCACGAAAAACGGTGTCACAAAAGGGAAAGCCGGTCACCCGCACGGTCGTGGAGAGTCCGCAAGCGGCCGAATCGGTGACGGAGGAGGCGAACAAGCGCTCGAACCCGTTCCGAAACTGGACGGTCCATGTCGCGGTGTACGTCGTCGCGCAGGCGGCGCTGGCGTTCGCCGGATACAGCTGGCCTGTCGAAGCGTTGTTCGGCGGCCCTCACGCGGCCGACTGGTTCTGGAACTCCAGTGGTCACTGGCTGCTGAACATCGGCCGGATCTGGACCTTCGTCCTGGTGATCGACACCGTGTGGACGATCGGCCGCGCGTTACTGAAGAAGCGGCCTTATTGACATGTTGTCTAACATGACACTATGTCTCATACGTGGGTGACGGCCAGCGACGGTGTCCGCCTCTCGGTCCGGGTGACCGGTGTCGACGACGCGCCCACGGTGGTGCTCGTCCACGGTTACCCGGACAACGGCTCCATGTGGGACGGCGTCGCCGCCCTGCTCGAGCGCCGCTACCGGGTCGTCGTCTACGACGTCCGTGGCGCCGGCCGCTCGGACAAGCCTTCGGGACGAGCGTCCTACAAGTTGGACCAGCTGTCCGATGACCTCGCTTCGGTCATCGACGAGGTCCGGCCCGAGGGCAAGGTCCATCTGCTCGCGCACGACTGGGGCTCCATCCAGACCTGGCATTCGGTCACCGGCGAAAAGCTGCGCGGACGGCTCGCGTCGTTCACGTCGATCTCCGGGCCGAGCCTCGATCACGCGGGAGCGTGGTTCCGCGCGCAGCTGCGCCCGAGCCCGAAACGGCTCAGGAACGCGCTCGCGCAAGGAGTGCATTCGACGTACATCCTCGGTTTCCAGCTCCCGCTGATCCCGCAGCTGCTGTGGCGCACCGGCGCGATGGGCGCGCTCATCGGCCGGATGGATCCGGCGGCCGCGGCGCCGTCCACTTCGGACGGCCTGTACGGACTCAACCTCTACCGCGCCAACATGTTCACGCGACTCTCCCGGCCGCGGCCGCGTAACGCCGAGATCCCGGTGCAGGTGCTCGCGCCCACCGGCGACAAATTCGTCACCACGCCGTTGCAGACCGAGATCGAGCGCTGGGCGCCGGACCTGCGGGTGCGCCGGATCGTCGGCACGCACTGGGTGGTCCGCGAGAAGCCGCGGGTGATCGCCGACGCCACCGCGGAGCTGATCGATCACGCCGAAGGCGGCGAGGAGAGCCGCGCGCTCAAACAGGCAAGGACGAAAGGCTTCGCGCACAAGCTCGTCGTGGTCACCGGCGCCGGCAGCGGGATCGGCCGCGCGACGGCGCTCGCGTTCGCGGACAAGGGCGCCGACCTGGTCATCACCGACATCAACGGCTCGGCCGCGGCGGACACCGCGAAACTCCTGCGGGACAAGGGTGCCACCGTCGGCGAGTACACAGTGGACTCTTCCGACGCGGAGGCGGTCGAGAAGTTCGCCCAGCAGGTCAAGGAGGAGTTCGGGGTCCCGGACATCGTCGTGAACAACGCGGGGATCGGGCTGTCCGGACCCTTCCTCGACACGACGGTCAAGGACTGGGAACGCCTCATCGACGTGAACCTGTGGGGTGTCATCCACGGCTGCCGCGTCTTCGCCGAGCAGATGCGCGAGCGGGCCGAAGGCGGCCAGATCGTCAACGTCGCCTCGGCCGCCGCCTACCTGCCGTCGAAGATCCTTTCCGCCTACGCCACCACGAAATCCGCCGTGCTGACGTTGAGCGTGTGCCTGCGGGCGGAACTCGCCGCCGAGAACATCGGTGTCACCGCGATCTGCCCCGGCATCGTGAACACCAACATCACCAGCACCACCCGGTTCGTCGGCGTCGACGACGTCGAGCAGAAGCGGCGCCAGAAGTCGAGCAGCAAGCTGTACGCGAAACGTGGTTTCGGCCCGGAGAAGGTCGCGCGCGACATCCTGCGTGCCGTCGAGAAGGACAAGGCGATCCAGCCGTCGACGCCGGAGGCCAAGGCCGCGCTCGTCCTTTCCCGGCTCACCCCCGGACTGCTGCGGGCCGCGGCGAAACTGGACGTCACCCCGTGACCTCTGCCAGACGTCCTCGCCGGATGTCGGCGGAAGCCCGCCGCGAGGACCTGATCCGCGCCGCACTGGACCTGTTCGGTTCGCGCGCGCCCGAACTCGTCACGGTCGACGACATCATCGCCCGCGCCGAGGTTTCGCGGCCGCTGTTCTACCGGTACTTCTCGAGCTTGCGGGAACTGCAGGTCGAGGCGCTGAAAACGGTCACCGAAGGGCTCATCGACGGCCTTGCCGGACTCGAGGAAGGCCCGCCCGAAACGCGGCTGCGGGCCGCCGTCCGCGGGCTGATCGACGTCGCCGACCACTACCGCGCGGGCTACGTCGCCTTGTTGCGCAGCGGTTCGGTGATCGCGACCTCGGAGACGGACGCGGCGATCGACGAGGTCCGCAACCGTGCCGTCGAGCTCATCCTCGACGCGCTGGGAGTGTCGGAGCCCTCGCCTATGCTCCTGCTGACCTTGCGCTGCTGGACCGCGGTGGTGGAGGGCTCGCTGCTGAGCTGGCTGCAGGAGCGGGCCGTGCCGCGCGAGGTGCTCGACGGCTGGCTGGTCGATCAGCTGACGGCCATGCTGTCGGCGACCGCGGCCCACGACTCTTCGGTCCCTCAGACGCTATGAAAGGTCCTTTCCTTGCAAAATTTGCAAGGAAAGGACCTTTCATAGCGCGCTACTAGGACTGCTTCGCGACCAGGTCCCAGCCTTCGACGTCTTCCGGCTTACGCGGCTCGGGGCCGACGTACTTCGCCGACGGGCGCACGAGGCGGCCGGTCTTCTTCTGCTCCAGGATGTGCGCGGCCCAGCCGGCGGTGCGCGCGGAGCTGAACATCGCGGGCATCATATGCGGCGGGACCTGGGCGAAGTCCAGGATCACGGCCGCCCAGAACTCGACGTTGGTCTCGATCGGGTGATCCGGACGCCGCTCGCGCAGCTCCTTCAGCGCCACCTGCTCCAGTTCCGCGGCCGCCTCGTAGCGCGACGCGCCGAGCTCTTTGCAGGTGCGGCGCAGCACGCGTGCCCGCGGGTCTTCCGCGCGGTACACGCGGTGCCCGAAGCCCATCATCCGTTCCTTGCGGTCCAGGATGCCCTTCACCAGGCCGACCGCGTCGCCGGTCTTCTCGACCTCTTCGATCATCGGCAGCACCCGTGCCGGCGCGCCGCCGTGCAGGGGGCCGGACATGGCGCCGATCGCGCCGGACAGCGCCGCGGCGACGTCGGCGCCGGTCGAGGCGATGACCCTGGCGGTGAAGGTCGAGGCGTTGAGGCCGTGCTCGGCGGCCGAGACCCAGTACGCGTCGATGGCCTTGACGTGGGCCGGGTCGGGCTCGCCGCGCCAGCGGACCATGAAGCGCTCGGTGATCGACTTCGCCTCGTCGACCCTGGTCTGCGGGACGGCGGGCTGCCCGATGCCGCGCGCGGACTGGGCGACGTACGAAAGCGCCATCACCGAGGCGCGGGCCAGCTGGTCGCGCGCCTCGTCGTCGGTGATGTCGAGCAGCGGCCGGTACCCCCAGATCGGGGCGAGCATGGCCAGCGCGGCCTGGACGTCGACCCGGACGTCGCCGGTGTGCACCGGCAGCGGGAACGGCTCGGCGGGCGGTAGCCCGTGGCCGAAACGGCTGTCGACGAGAAGTCCCCAGACGTCACCGAAGGTCACCTTGCCGGCGAGATCCTCGATGTCGACACCTCGATAGCGCAGCGCGCCACCGTCACGGTCGGGCTCGGCGATTTCGGTCTTGAAGGCGACCACGCCCTCGAGACCCGGTCGGAAACCGTCGTCGACCTTCTCCGACGGCTGATTGGTGCTGATCGTGGAGGCACTCACTGTGGTGAAACCTTTCGATGCGCATTCCCCGGCTTTGTGTTCACGCGTGGACGGGATACACGCAGCGTAGGCGCGCCTCATCGCACGGATGGACAAACTTTGCTCCACGTGGGGGCCTGGGGCAATCGAAAGATGTGGTGCTTTCGGTCACGATTACGAGAACGATTCAGTGAAAACGCGCTTCGTACGCGAAGAGTTACGGCGCCGTTCACTTTGCGTGTACCGGCCGCCGAGGTAAATCCTGTGTTTCGAGAACCGGCGAGGACCGGTTTCCGGTGATAGACCTTTCCCATGCACCTGAGCCCCCAGGAGCGGGACAAACTGCTCATCCACGTCGCGGCGGACGTAGCGCGCAAACGCCTGGAACGCGGGGTCTCGCTGAACTACCCCGAAGCGGTCGCGCTGATCACCGAGCATGTGCTCGAAGGCGCTCGCGACGGCCGGACGGTGAGTGAGCTCGTCGCGAGCGGGCGTTCGGTGCTCTCACGGGCGCAGGTACTGGACGGAGTGCCGGAAATGGTCGATTCCGTCCAGGTCGAAGCCACTTTCCCGGACGGAACGAAGCTCGTCACCGTGCACGACCCGATCGTCTAGGGAGGGCCGCGAGTGCGACCAGGGGAGATCATCACCGGCGATGCGCCGGTCGAGTTGAACCCGGGCAGGCCACGGGTCCGGCTGCTCGTGCGGAACCTCGGCGACCGGCCCGTCCAGGTCGGTTCGCACTACCATTTCGCGGCGGTCAATCCGAGGCTCGAATTCGATCGCGAAGCCGCGCGAGGACACCGGCTCGACGTGCCCGCGGGAACGTCCGTGCGGTTCGAACCGGGCGTCGAACGCGAAGTCGACCTCGTCCCGCTGGCCGGGAACCGCGTGGTGCCCGGATTGCGCGAGGAGTCCTGATGCCGTCGATCGATCGCGAGCGGTACGCCGAACTGTTCGGCCCGACGACCGGGGACAGGATCCGCCTCGCGGACACCGACCTGCTGATCGAAGTCACCGAAGACCGCAGCATGGGGCCGTCCGGCAGCGGCGACGAGGTGTTGTTCGGCGGCGGCAAGGTGATCCGCGAATCCATGGGCCAGGGAATGGCGACCCGGGCCGAAGGCGCGCCCGACCTGGTCATCACCGGTGCGGTGATCCTGGACCACTGGGGGATCGTCAAGGCCGACGTCGGCATCCGCGACGGTCGGATCGTCGGGATCGGCAAGGCGGGCAACCCGGACACGATGGACGGCGTCGATCCGGCGCTGGTCGTCGGCCCGTCGACGGAGGTGCTGTCCGGCAACGGGAAGATCCTCACCGCGGGCGGGATCGACTGCCACGTCCATTTCATCTGCCCACAGCTGACCGAGACCGCGCTGGCGTCCGGGCTCACCACCCTGGTCGGCGGCGGCACCGGCCCGGTCGAAGGCAGCAAGGCCACCACCGTCACGCCCGGCGCGTGGAACCTCGGCCGGATGCTGCAGGCGATGGACGGTCAGCCGGTCAACGTCCTGCTGCTGGGCAAGGGGAACACCGTCCGGCACGAGGCGCTGCGCGAACAGCTCTCCGCCGGCGCGGGCGGGTTCAAACTCCACGAGGACTGGGGCAGCACCCCGGCCGCGATCGACGCCTGCCTCACCGTCGCCGACGAATCCGGGGTCCAGGTGGCGATCCACACCGACACCCTGAACGAAGCAGGCTTCCTGGAGTCCACAGTGGACGCCATTCGGGGCCGGTCGATCAACGCGTACCACACGGAAGGCGCGGGCGGCGGGCACGCGCCGGACATCATCCAGGTCGCCGGGCTGCCCAACATCCTGCCGTCGTCGACGAATCCGACGCGCCCGCACACCGCGAACACCCTCGACGAGCACCTCGACATGCTCGTCGTATGCCACCACCTGAACCCGTCCGTGCCCGAAGATCTGGCCTTCGCCGAAAGCCGGATCCGGCCGACGACCATCGCGGCCGAGGACGTCCTGCACGACCTCGGCGCGATCTCCATGATGAGCTCGGATTCGCAGGCGATGGGCCGGATCGGCGAGGTGATCATCCGCACCTGGCAGACCGCGCACGTGATGAAACGGCGGCGCGGCACGCTGCCCGGCGACGGCGCGGCCGACAACCTGCGGGCTCGCCGCTATGTCGCCAAGTACACGATCAACCCCGCGATCGCGCACGGGATGGAGCGCGAGATCGGCTCGGTGGAGATCGGGAAACTCGCGGATCTCGTGCTGTGGGAGCCGAAGTTCTTCGGTGTCCGGCCGCATGTGGTGCTCAAGGGCGGTTTACCGGCGTGGGCGGCGATGGGCGACGCGAACGCGTCCATCCCGACGCCGCAGCCGGTGCTCGCGCGGCCGATGTTCGGCGCGGCGCCGGTGGTCGCCGCCGCGAGCAGCTTCCATTTCGTGGCCCCGGAAGCACTGGAAAGTGGCGTGGCGGAGCGCTTCGGCATCACACGGAAGCTCGTGCCGATCTCGAACACCCGCTCCCGCGGCAAGGCCGACATGGTGCTGAACGACGCGACGCCGGACATCAGGGTGGATCCGGACAGCTTCGCCGTGCACGTCGACGGCGAGCTGATCGAGCCTCGGCCGGTGACCGAACTGCCCATGGCACAAAGGTACTTCTTGTTCTGATGAACCTCGCCGCGCTCATCCTCGCCGACTCCCGGTTCCCCGGGGGCGGCCACGTCCATTCCGGCGGGCTCGAGGAGGCCGTCACCCGGAAGCTGATCACGCACGAACGCGACCTGCCGGGATTCCTCGCCGGGCGCTTGCGCACGGCCGGTTCGCTGGCCGCGGTGTTCGCCGCCGCGTCGGCGCACGCCGCCGCGCGGAATGTCCAGAGTGGACATTGGCGGCGGCTCGATGTCGAACTCGACGCCAGGACGCCGTCGCTCGCGCAGCGGGAGGCGTCCCGCGCGCAAGGTCGCGGGACGGCCAGGGCGGGCAAGGCGGCGTGGCCGTCGCCGGTGCTTTCCCAGCTGCTGAAGGAAACCCCGCGACCGCATCATCCGGTGGTGGCCGGAGCGCTGATCGGGGTGCCCTTCGACGCGGCGATGGCGGTGGCGTATCTCGCCATCAGCGGCCCGGCGAGCGCGGCCGTGCGGCTGCTCGGGCTGGACCCGTTCGCTGTCAACGCGGTCGTGGCCCGGCTCGCGCAAGAGGTCCGGGACGTTTCCCTGCGTGCCGCCGAGGTCGCGGGCGACGATCCGGCCGATCTCCCGGCGCCGGGTTCTCCGGCGCTCGATCTGTTCGCCGAGGCACACGCCCGGCATCACCAGGAAGAGGTGCGTCTCTTTGCCAGCTGAACATGGTCACGGTCATGGACACGTCCACCCGGTCAACTTCGACCCGACCGCCGCGGAACCCGACCACTACGAGCAGGCGCCGACCGTGGGCCGCGCGTACCGGATCGGGATCGGCGGGCCGGTGGGCAGCGGGAAGACCGCGCTCACCGCGGCGCTGTGCCGGGCGCTCGGCGGCGAGGTGAACCTCGCCGTCGTCACCAACGACATCTACACCACCGAAGACGCCGACTTCCTGCGCAAGGCCGGGGTACTCGACCCGGAGCGGATCGAGGCCGTGCAGACCGGCGCGTGCCCGCACACCGCGATCCGCGACGACATCACGGCGAACCTCGACGCCGTCGAACGGCTGGAGGAGCGATTCCCCGGGCTGGACCTGGTGATCATCGAAAGCGGCGGCGACAACCTCACCGCGGTGTTCAGCCGGGGGCTCGCCGACAGCCAGGTCTTCGTGGTCGACGTCGCCGGTGGCGACAAGGTGCCGCGCAAGGGCGGGCCGGGCGTGACGACCGCGGATCTGCTGGTGATCAACAAGATCGACATCGCGCATCTGGTCGGCGCGGACATGGACGTGATGACCTCGGACGCGCACCGGATGCGGGGTGAGCTGCCGGTGATCACGCAGTCGCTTGTGGACACTCCGAACGCGCCGGCGGTGGCGGACTGGGTCCGTTCGCTGCTCCCGGTCCGCACGGGGTGAAGGCGCACGCGCGGCTGACCGCCCGCTTCGAGGGCGGCCGGACCGTACTGCGTGAGCTGCGCTCGATGGCGCCGCTCACGCTCCTTCCCAAGCGGGGCACCGGTGTGACGGCGATCGTGCACTTGGTCAACTCGGCGACGTCGCCGCTGGGCGGCGACGAGCTGAAGCTGACCATCCGTGTCGGCTCCGGGGCTTCGCTGCGGCTTTCGGGAGTCGCGGCGACCATCGCGCTTCCGGGGTTGCACGGGGAAGGAAGTTCGTCCCTTGTGGACGTTGTCGTGGAGGACGGCGGTTCACTGGAGTACCTGCCGGAGCCGACCGTCGTGACCGCGCGGGCCCGGCACTCGGCGGTGTTCAAGGCATCCCTGGCGGCCGATGCTTATCTGCATACGCGAGAGGTGCTCGTTCTCGGCAGGGCAGGTGAGCGGCCCGGGTCTTTGGTGACCACGCAGCACGTGACGCGCGGTGAAGTCCCGGTGCTGCGGCAGACGCTGGAGATCGGGGATTCGACCTTGGACTCCAGTCTCGCGCATCTGGCCGGACGCAGGGTGCTGGCGACCGATCTGGTCGTCGGCGGGCCGGACCTGCCCGAGGCGTCCGGCGAGTGGTGGTCCCGGGCGTCGCTGGCGGCCGGTGGGATACTCACGACGTCGCTGGCTCACGATGCCGTGACCGCGCTCAAGGGGGAGCCATGGAGCCACTGAGTCTCTCGTTGCCCGGCCAGCCTTGGAGTGTGGTCGCACCTTCGGCGGCGGGTCCGTTGTACGTGCTGTGCACCAAGGTGAAAGAGCTGCCGAATCGGCGGACGTTGCTGGCGATCGACCTGGCGGGGAACGTGCTCTGGCAGCGCGAACTCGAGGGCGATCCGAATGGGCACTGGTCCCAGAAGAGCTATACGAAGCATTTGCGTGTCTCCGAGTCGGGCACCGTCTTCCTGATCGACGGCGACGTTCTCCTCGGGTTCGACGCCTCCGGCGAAACCCAGGTGGCGATCCGGCTGGACCATGACCAGGACGAGGCTCCAGGTCCGTTCGCCCTGGTACGAGAAGGGTTCTGTACCACTTGGACGACCTTGCCGGGCCGTCACCGTGATGTCCGCGTTGACGTGCGGGACGGTTCCGGCACCTGCATGTGGTCGACCCGGATCCCGACCGAACCACTGGGCTACCGGGGCCCGCCGGGCCTGGAAGATGACTTCGCGCCCTTCAAACCTACGATGCCCCACGAGTTCTCGCCGTCGTACTGGGATCCGTTGCTCGTTTCCGGCGACCGGATTCTTGCCGGATTCGACGACGTGAGTACGGGGTTGTCGTTGTCCTACCTGCTCGATCGGGACTCCGGCGGCCTCGTGGCGACCACGCCGGTTTCGGGCGGCAAGCATAAGGCGATCGCCGGGCTGGGCGAGTTCCTGGCGGGGGACCGGGGTTTCGGCCTGCTCGGGACGGCGCGCTACGACGCGTCACGGGCCGAGGTCGTTCGCTGGGACAGCGACGGTCCGCTGCTCGTCGGTCCGGACGGCGCCATCCGGAGCGTCGAGAGCGGGAATCCGGAAGGGGCTCGAAGGTTCAGGAAG
The DNA here is from genome assembly GCF_003947325.1 of Amycolatopsis sp. WAC 01375. NCBI lineage: Bacteria > Bacillati > Actinomycetota > Actinomycetes > Pseudonocardiales > Pseudonocardiaceae > Amycolatopsis > Amycolatopsis sp. WAC 01375. The sequence goes on along the minus strand of NZ_QHHW01000016.1, from coordinate 2,347 downwards.
CTCAACGCGGACGGGTCGACGGATGACGGCCCGGCGCTTTCGAGGAGTCATTTCGGGAGTCCGGCGCTCGACAGCGCGGGGACGGTGGTCTTCACCCAGGACGGGGCGTTGCGAGCGATCGACGCGGAGCTGCATGAGCGTGTGCTGTGCGAGATCCCCGACGAACGCGATCTGTACGGCCGGATCGTCCTGTTGGAGGACGGGCTGGTCGCGTTCACCGTCGGGCACGGACTCTTCCTGGCCGAAACCGATCTCGGTCCCTTGCCGTCCAGCGGCTGGGTCTGTAGTGACGGCAACCTGCGCGCCAATCCCGTCCTCGAGAGTCCGTGAGGGCCTCCTTCCCTACCCTGAAGGTAGTGAAGGAGGCCCTCACGGACCGGCTCCCCGTCAGAACTTGGTGCCCAGCCAGGTCATCGCGACCGGACCGCCGGTCGCGACGCCGCCGATGTGCTCCAGCAGCGGGAACTCCTGCCAGGTGACGTCGGCGCCGAGGGCGCGGTAACGGTCGCGCAGGCCCTTGCCGACCGAAAGCGGGATCAGTTCGTCCAGCGACGCGTGGTACAGGTACACCGGCGCGCCCGGTTTGGTCTTGCCCGCGAGGTTCTCGCCGAGCCGGGCCTGCCAGCGCGGGTCCGAGGAAACGTTCGGGACGGTCGTGAAGTCGTTGAGCCGGGCGAAAGGCGCCGCCGCGCCGAGTTCGACGGTGCACGCTTCCTTGACCTTCGCGACCATCCTCTCGCCCTTCGCGTTGAGCACGTCGTTGAAGGGCAGTTCGGGGTACGCCGTCGAGTAGCCGACAGCGGCGCCGAGCACCAGGCCGAACGCCGGGCCGCCGTCGTTGAACTTCAGGACCGCGTTCAGATCCGCCGGGACACCGCCTTCCGCGACGCCGACCAGGTTGACGTCGGGCGCGTAGGACGGCTGGAGTTCGCCGGCGAAGGCCGCGGCCTGACCTCCTTGTGAGTAGCCGAAAACGCCGACCGGCCCGGTCTTGGACAGGCCTGCTTCGGGGACGTTCGAGGCGGCGCGGGCGGCGTCGAGGACGGCCCGGCCTTCGGACTGGCCGACGGCGTAGGTGTGCGTGCCCGGGGTGCCGAGGCCTTCGTAGTCGGTCACGACGACCGCCCAGCCGCGCGAAAGCGCTTGGCTCATCAGGAGGACTTCGTTCTCGGACCCGTTCGTCAGCCGGGTCGACGGCGCGCAGCGGTCGCCGAGGCCGTGGGTGCCGACGGCGTAGCTGACCAGCGGCCGCGCGCCCTTCGTCCACGGCGTGCGCGGGACCAGCAGGATGCCCGACACCGTGTTCGGCTGCCCCGTCGCCGAGGTGGAGCGGTAGTGGAGTTTCCAGGCCTTCGCCGGGGCGGTGGCGATGACCGGTTTGTAGTCGACCAGATCCCCGGGGGCGCTCGGCGCGGCTTGCGCGGCGGGCGCGCCTATCAGGGCGGCTGCGAGGGCTGAGACCAGAACTGTCCGAAGCACCGTTGCCTCCAGTTTGGTAATCGAGATTTTCGCAATGTAGGCGGTGTTGCTAGCATCTGGCAATCCCTGTTACCGAATCGGGGGAGGTCGAGTGGCCCGCACCTACGGCGGGGTCGCGCCCGAGCAACGGCGCGCCGAACGGCGTGAACGCCTGCTCGTGGCGGCCCTGGACCTGTTCACGTCGACGGGCTACCAGCAGACGAAGATCACCGAGTTGTGCACCCGCGCCGGCGTTTCGACGCGGAACTTCTACGAGGAGTTCGAGAGCAAGGAGAAGGTGCTGCTGACCCTGCACGAGCGCATCAACGCGCTCGCGCTGGAGCACGTCACCGGCATCCTGGAACGGCTGGAGGACGCGGACGCGGTCACCCGGATCGGGACACTGCTGGACGTCTTCGTCAGCACGGTGACCTCGGATCCCCGGATGCCGCGGCTGAACTATGTCGAGGCCGTCGGCGTCAGCGCCGCCTTGGAGGCGCAGCACCAGGAATGGGTCGACCGGTGGGCCGCGTTCATCGAAGCCGAGGCCCGGCACGCGGCCGAGCACGGGGTGGCGCCGGACCGCGATTACCACCTGACGGCGATCGCGCTCGTCGGCGCGGCGACCGGACTGCTGCGCGAGTGGCAGGCCCACACCCCTCCGCTGCCGGTCGCCGACGTCGCCGCCGAACTCCGGGCCCTGATGCTCGCCGCGATCACCCGGCCCGCCTAGGCCGTGTCCGGTAAGTCATGTTCGCGGTCTTCGCGCCCAGGTGGTCCCCGACGGCACGGGCGGACGCGGCCGAGTATGACCCGGTACGAGGCCGATCCGCCCGCACCGCCAGGAACCACCTGGATCACGAAGCCCATCGAACAGACTCACCGGACA
>NZ_QHHW01000015.1:0-64399 GCF_003947325.1 Amycolatopsis sp. WAC 01375 | reverse complement strand
AGTCTGTTCGATGGGCTTCGTGATCCAGGTGGTTCCTGGCGGTGCGGGCGGATCGGCCTCGTACCGGGTCGTACTCGGCCGCGTCCGCCCGTGCCGTCGGGGACCGCCTGGGCGCGAAGACCGCGAACTTGACTTGTGAAACACGCCCTAAGCCCCGTCGAGTTCGACCTCTTCGGCGCTGACGTCCGGCAGCAGGCCACGCCACCGCGGATTCCGCAGGCAGCCGGACTCGGTCCAGCCGCCGAAGACGACCTCGCCGACGACGGTCGGGCGGGACCAGCGCGCGTCCCGTGCCTGTTTGTCCGGGACGGAGCGGAACGGGGATGTCTTGCGTTCCAACCGGGTCAGTCGCCGGGACAGCTCCTCCAGTTCGTCGGCCGCGAAGCCAACGCCGACGTTTCCGATGTACCGCAAGCCATCCTCGTGTGGGACGCCGAGCAGCAACGAGCTGAACGTGCCTGCCCGGCTGCCGCCACCCGGCCGCCAGCCGCCGAGCACCACTTGCTGGACCCTGGCCCCGGTGATGGAAAGCCATTCCCCGGTACGCCTTCCCGGGTGATACGCGGAGTCGGCCCGTTTGGCCACGATGCCGGCCAGCCCGTGTTCGCGGGCCGCTCGTGCGACCGCGCCACCGTCTCCGGGGTAATACCGGGTGACCTGCCAATGCGGTCCGGCGAGCCCGAGCTCGCCGAGGAGTTCCCGCCGTTGGACATAGGACGACTCGACGCAGGAACGGCCTTCCAGATGCAGCAGATCGTTCACCAGGTAGAACGCCGGATAGCGCGAGGTGAGCCGTTTCGCGGAAGCCTTCGTCGCCCGCGCGCGGTGCCCGAGCCCGTCCGGACTCGGCTTCCCGCCGTCGAAGACGACGATTTCCCCGTCAAGAAAGGCTTCCGTGGTACCGAGTTGTTCGCCGAGCCCGCGGAATTCGGGGTACAGACCGGTGACGTCGTCGCCTGAATCGTCGTACGCGGTGATCCTGCCCCCGGTCACGCGGATCAAGGTGCGGCGTCCGGACCAGTCGAATTCGTAGGCCCATTCCGCGTCTTCGGCGGTCGACGGGAGACGGCCCGGTCTGGACAGCATCGGGGCGAGGAACGAGGGGAGTTCCACGCGGCCGGGATCGGCGGGGTCGAGCCGTTTGAGCAGCCAGCCGCGATCCTTGCCGTCCTTCTTCACATTGAGGAAGAGGTATTTCCCGCGTGCGCGTTTCCCGTGGAAGACGACCTCGACCTTGTGGTCGTTGAAGTGCAGCGTTTCGTATCGGCCGGTGTCCCAGATCGTCATGGTGCCACCGCCGTATTCGCCGGCGGGTATGTCGCCTTCGAAGGTCAGGTATTCCATCGGGTGGTCTTCGGTGTGCACGGCGAGGCGTTCGAGATCGGGCGACATCGGCAGGCCTTTCGGCACCGCCCACGAGACCAGTACCCCGTCCCGTTCGAGCCGGATGTCCCAGTGCAGGCTGCTCGCATGGTGTTCCTGGATGACGAAGAGATCGTCGGCCCCGGTCTCCCCGTCGCGATCGGGAAGGGGTTCGGGTGTCCGCCCCGGTCTGCGCTTACGACGGTAATCGCCGAGTTTCTCCGCCATGGTCGGCCAGCGCACCCCTTTCCGGGTCGGGTCACGCAAGCCTAGCGCCGTTCATGGTCTTCCCGTGCGATGAAGGCCCCTTTTCCCGTGGTGAAAGCAGGAAAAGGGGCCTTCGTACCGATTTGGCTCAGTCGGTTTCGGCCAGCGCCTCCGCGAACTGCGCGGCGTAGAGCCGCGAGTACGCGCCCCCGGTGAGCAGCAGCGTTTCGTGATCGCCCTGTTCGACGATCGAGCCGTTCTCCATCACCAGGATGACGTCCGCGTCGCGGATGGTGGAGAGCCGGTGCGCGATGACGAAACTCGTCCGCCCCTCGCGCAGCGAATTCATCGCCCGCTGGATCAGCACCTCGGTGCGGGTGTCGACCGAGCTGGTCGCCTCGTCGAGGATGAGGATCGCGGGTTTCGCCAGGAACGCTCGCGCGACGGTGATCAGCTGTTTCTCGCCGGTGCTGACCGTGCCGCCCTCGTCGTCGATCACCGTGTCGTAGCCGTCCGGAAGGGTGCGGACGAACCGGTCGACGTGGGTCGCCTTGGCCGCTGCCACGATCTCCTCCTGCGTGGCGCCCGTGGAACCGTAGGCGATGTTCTCGGCGATGGTGCCGCCGAACAGCCACGCGTCCTGCAGCACCATGCCGGTCTTGGCCCGCAGATCCTCGCGGTCCATCCCGGCGATGTCGACACCGTCGAGGGTGATGCGGCCGCCGTCGAGTTCGTAGAACCGCATGAGCAGGTTGACCAGCGTGGTCTTCCCCGCGCCGGTCGGGCCGACGATGGCCACGGTGTGCCCCGGTTCGACGGTGAGCGACAGGTCTTCGATGAGCGGCGTGTCCTCGGTGTACCGGAACGACACGTGCTCGAACTCGACCTGGCCCCGGAGCTTCTCCACCCGCGCGGGTTGGGCGGGCTCGGGCTCCTGCTCGTCCGCGTCGAGCAACGCGAAGACCCGCTCCGCGGACGCGATCCCGGACTGCAGCAGGTTCGCCATGCTGGCGATCTGCGTGACCGGCTGGCTGAACTGCCGCGAGTACTGGATGAACGCCTGGACGTCGCCGAGCGACAAGGTCCCGGAGGCCACGCGCAGCGCGCCGATCACGGCCACCAGCACGTAGCTCAGGTTGCCGATGAACATCATCGCGGGCTGGATGGTGCCCGAGATGAACTGCGCCTTGAAGCTCGCGCCGTAGAGCGTGTCGTTGTGCTCGCGGAAGACCTCTTCGGCCTCCTCGCGGCGGCCGAACACCTTGACCAGCGAGTGCCCGGTGTACATCTCCTCGATATGCGCGTTGAGCCGCCCGGTGGTGGACCACTGCTTGATGAACTGCGGCTGCGCCCTCTTGCCGATCTTGGCCGCGACGATCACCGACGCCGGCACCGAAAGCAGCGCGACCAGCGCCAGTACCGGTGAGATGACGAACATCATCACGAGCACACCGACGACCATCAGCAGTGACGACACGATCTGCCCGAGGGTCTGCTGGAGGGACAGCGCGAGATTGTCGATGTCGTTGGTCGCCCGGCTCAGCACCTCACCGCGCGGCTGGCGGTCGAAGTAGCTCAGCGGGAGCTTGGCGAACTTCTCCTCGATCCGCTCCCGCAGGTCGAACACGGCCCGCTGGACCAGGGTCGTGGTCAGCCGAGTCTGCAACAGCGAGAAGAACGACGCCACGATGTAGAGCAGCAGAACCCACAGCAAGACCTGACCGACGGCGTCGAGGTCGATGCGCTGACCCGGGACGAAGTCGATCCCCGAGAACAGGTCGGCGAGGGTGTTGTCGCCTTCCGCCCGAAGCCCGGCGATGACCTGTTCCTTGCTCACCCCCGAAGGCATGTCCTTCGCGACGACGCCCGCGAAGATGAGGTCCGTCGCCATGCCGAGGATCTTCGGGCCGATGACGCTCAGCGTGACACTGGCGATGCCGAAGATCAGGATCCCGTACAGCATGGCTCGCTGCGGTTGCAGCAGGCGCAGCAGGCGTTTCAGTGATCCCTTGAAGTCCAAGGCCTTCTCGGCGGGCTGGCCACCCGTGAAGCCGCGCCCGAAACCGCTTCCGCCGGAGCCGGGGCTCCGTGCCGCGCTGGCGCGCTCGCCCACCGGTTCGGCCGGCGCGTTCGTGCTGTCCGAAGTGGACTCTGTTGACTCGGGCGCGCTCATCAGGCGGCCTCCTGCTCGGTCAGCTGGGACAGCACGATCTCCCGATAGGTTTCGTTGCCGTCCATGAGTTCGGTATGCGTGCCGCTGCCGACGACGCGGCCTTCGTCGAGCACGATGATGCGGTCGGCTTGGCGGATCGTGCTGACCCGCTGCGCGACGATGACCACGGTCGCTTCGGCGGTTTCGGCCACGAGCGCCCGCCGCAGCGCGGCGTCGGTCGCGTAGTCGAGCGCGGAGAAGGAGTCGTCGAAGAGGTAGATCTCGGGGCGCCGCACCAGCATCCGCGCGATCGCGAGCCGCTGTCGCTGCCCGCCCGAGACGTTGGTCCCGCCCTGGGAGATGGGGGAGTTCAACCCCTCGGACATCCGTTCGACGAACTCCTTGCCCTGGGCCACCTCCAGCGCGTGCCAGAGTTCCTCGTCGGTGGCGTCGGCCTTGCCGTAGCGAAGGTTGCTCGCGACCGTCCCGGCGAACAGGTACGGCTTCTGCGGCACCAGTCCGACGGCGTCGGACAGCACGGTCTGATCCAGTTCCCGGACGTCGACGTCGTCGACACGAACCGAGCCGTCGGTGGCGTCCATCAGCCGGGGGATCAGGTTGAGCAGCGTGGTCTTTCCGCTGCCGGTACTGCCGATGATCGCGGTGGTCTCACCGGGCCTGGCCAGCAGCGAGATCCCTTGCAGCACCGGCTTTTCCGCGCCGGGGTAGCGGAATTCCACATCGGACAGTTCGAGTCGTCCGTGCACTTCGCCGGGGCTGATCGGGTTCGCCGGGAGGACGACGCTGGAGTGCGTGTCGAGCACCTCGGTGATGCGCTCGGCGCTGACCTCGGCGCGCGGCACCATCATGAACATGAAGGTGGCCATCATGACCGCCATCAGGATCTGCATCAGGTACGACAGGAACGCGGTGAGCGCGCCGATCTGCATGCTGCCGTCGTCGATGCGGAGCCCGCCGAACCACAGCACGGCGACGCTGGAGGCGTTCATCACGAGCATGACGATGGGGAACATCAGGGCCATGAGCCTGCCGACGACCAGTGAGACGTCCAGCAGGGAGGTGTTGGCCTCGGCGAACCGCCGCCGCTCGTGGGTGTCCTTGACGAAGGCGCGGATCACGCGGATGCCCATGATCTGCTCGCGCAGGATCTGGTTGATCTTGTCGATGCGCTTCTGCATCAGCCGGAACGCAGACCGCATCTTCGCGATGATGACCCCGACCGAGATGCCGAGGATCGGCACCGCGAGCACGAGCAGCCAGGAGAGGGTGACGTCCTGGTTCAGCGCCATGATGATGCCGCCGAAGCACATGATCGGCGCGGAAACCATCAGGGTGAACGTCATCAACGTCAGCATCTGCACCTGCTGGACGTCGTTGGTGGTGCGGGTGATCAGCGAGGGCGTCCCGAACTGGCCGACCTCGCGGGCGGAGAAGTCCTGCACCCGGTGGAAGATCGCGCCGCGGACGTCGCGGCCGACCGCCATCGCGGTGCGGGCGCCGTAGTAGACCGCGCCGATCGAGCAGGCGATCTGCACCAGCGACACCAGCAGCATGACGCCGCCGACGCCGAGGATGTAGTCGATGTCGCCCTTGACGACGCCGTCGTCGATGATGTCGGCGTTCAGCGTCGGCAGGTAGAGCCCGGCGAGGGTCTGGACGAACTGCAGCAACACGATCAGCCACAGGTCTCGCCGGTACGGGCGCAGGTGAATGCGCAACAGCTTGGTCAGCACAACGGTTTCTCCCCCAGTGGTGGGTAGGGTGTCACTTCTGGTTCGGGTTCGGGCCGGTGAGCGAGGGGACGCCCGCCGAGGCTTCGCGCAGGAGGACGTCGAGCGTCTCCAGGAACGGCCTGGCGCCCTCGTCGACCAACCAGCTGAAGAACGCCGTCTTCACCGCGGACTCCACGATCGCCGCCATGAGCCGCGCGTTCAACGCGTTTTCCGCGTCCGCGCCCGCACGTTCGAGGATGGCGCCCGCCAGCACCTGTTCGACCTTGGCGTGCGCTTTGAGGAACTCGCCCTGCACCGACGGGTGCAAGAGCAGCGACCGCGCCAGCTCGACCGAGCCGCGATTCGGCTCCCCCAGGCTGCCGTAGGCTTCCAGCGTCGCGGTGCCGACCGCCTCCCACAGCGTCTCTCCCGCAGGCCGCTCGCGCAGCGCCTCCCGCAGGAGTTCCTGCCGTTCGACGATGAACGAGCAGATCGCCTCCTCCTTGCTGGAGAAGTAGTTGTTGAACGTGCGTGGCGAGACCCCGACGGCGGTGGCGATGTCCTCGACGCGGACCTGTTCGACGCCCTTTTCCATGGCGAGTCTGAGTGCCGCCTCGCTCATGGCACGACGGGCCGCGCGCTTCTTGCGTTCGCGCAGCCCCAAGGGCGCGGGCGGGTCGAGGGGCATGCGACCAGCCTAAGGAAAACTTGCGTGGCACGCAAATTTATGCGCAATCCGCACTTTTCGGACATCCCCCGTGGCGTGGAACACGCAAGATGCAGCCGAATGGCCTAGCGTGCGGCGCTCACCAGCCGTAACGCGTTCGTGACCAGGTCACTGCCAGCGGTCGAACGGAAACCGACTGTGGACACGGATAGTGACTTCTGCTTGCATGGCCGTCGTTGTGCTGGGGAGTGCGACACGGGTCCGGGTATGCGAAGAGAAAGAAGTGGAAGCACATGGTGACGCGGGCTCGAGGCTTGCTTGACCGCTCACGGGTTCTTCTGGACCGTTCCAGGGTCGCCGCGGCGCAGTTCCTCGCCGCACCGCCCAGGCACGCTCCGTCGGCTCCGCCGGTCGAACCGGCGGTGGAACAGCGGCCCGCCGTGGACGCGCCGGAGGCCGGTGCGCTCGCGGGCGTCTGTTCCAATGTCGCGCTGCGCGACCTCAACCTGCTCGACCAGCTGCTGGCCCAGCTGGAGACGATGGAGGCGGGGGAGGAGAACTCCGACCGTCTCGCCGAGCTCTACCGGCTCGACCACCTCGCGACCCGCTTGCGGCGCAACGCCGAGAACCTGCGCGTGCTCGCCGGCCGCGACGCCGACGACACGACGGCCGGGATCTCGTCCGTGCTCGACGTGATGCGGGCCGCGATGTCGTCGATCGACCACTACTCGCGGATCACGATCGGCCGCGTCGTTTCGCTCGGTGTCGTCGGCTTCGCCGCCGAAGACGTCAGCCGGATCCTCGCGGAACTGTTCGACAACGCGGCGAACCAGTCTTCGCCGAGTTCGCCGGTCAGCGTCAGCGCGCACCTCACCGAACAGGGCAGCGTGCTGATCCGCATCGAGGACGAAGGCATCGGCATGCCGCCCGAACGTCTCGCGGCGCTGAACGAGCGGCTGGCGGCCGGCCCGGTGCTCGACGACGATTCCGTGCGGCATATGGGACTCGCGGTCGTCGGCAGGCTCGCCGACCGGCACGAGATCACCGTCAAACTCGACCGCCGCACCCCGCACGGCACGGTCGCGACCGTGCTGCTGCCGGTCCCGGTGGTGTCGGAGCTGGCCGAGAAGCAGTGGTCCGGTTCGCAGACCGTCGTGCTGCCGCAGGCCAGGATCACCAACGGAGCGCCCGTGGGCGACCCGGTCGCGACGCCGTCCGGGCTGCCGAGGCGCCGTCCCGCCCCCACCCCCGCGGCGGAACCGGAACAACGGAAGCCAAGCCCGCGTCCGCGCACGGCCTTCGAGCCGCCCGCCGACGGCGGCACCACGGCCAGCGGCCTTCCGCGCCGGGTTTCCCGCAGTATCAGGACTTTGCCCGACGAACCGGCCCCGCCGACCACCCCGCTCGCCGACGCGGCGGACGGGCACGAGGCGCTGCTGGCCGACCTCGATGCCTTCAGCGACGGCGAGCGTGCCGCTCTCGACGACCGGCACGAGCGTGAGACCGGAGGAAACACCCAGTGACCGCCCAGGACGCGACCACGGATTTCACGTGGCTGCTCGACGACTTCGTGCGCAAGGTGCACGGCGCCAGTCACGCGCTGATCATGTCCGTCGACGGTTTCCCTTTGACCGCTTCGGAATCGGTGTCCAGCGACGACGCCGAACAGCTTGCCGCCATCGCGAGCGGCCTGCTCAGCCTCGCGGGCAACAGCGCCACGTTGTTCGGCAAGGGCACCTGCGAGCAGATCATCATCCGGCTCACCCGCGGCTACTTCCTGTTCATGGGGATCGGCTCGGAGGCCGGGCTCGCGGTGCTCACCGAGCCGGACTGCGACATGAAGGTCGTCGCCTACGAGATGACCCAGTTCATCACCAACGCCGGTCACGCCCTCACTCCCGAGGTGCGAGCGGGACTCCGGCAGGTCCTGACCGCCCGACGGCCGCAGGCCTGAGAATCCGGAGAAGGAAGGGATGACCGTGTCCACCGACCAATCTCCGGACCGGCCCGTCAAGATGCGCAGCCGCAGAATCCGGCCGTACGCGCTGACGGGCGGCCGGACCAAGAGCAGCCAGCTGCTGCTCGTGGAGACCCTGATCTCGGTCCCGCGCTACGACCCGTCGCTGGCCGAGGCCCTGATGCCCGAATCGCGCGCGCTGTACGAGCGCGCCCGCGACCGCTCGTCGATCGCCGAGCTTTCGGTGGGACTGGATCTGCCACTCGGCGTGGTCCGGGTGCTCATCGGCGACCTCGCCACCCAGGGCGCCGTCTTCGTGCACCCGACGGCCCACGCCTACAACCACGATACGAACGTGCTCGAGAGGATCCTCGATGGACTCAAGCGCCTCCCGGTCTGACGCCGATCTCTTGGCGATCTCCGCCAAGATCGTGGTCGCCGGTGGATTCGGCGTGGGCAAGACGACGTTCGTCGGCTCCGTCTCCGAGGTCCCGCCACTGAGCAACGAGGCATGGATGACCGAGGCCGGCGCCGGGGTCGACGAGCTGGTGCCGCCCGGGACCAAATCCACCACCACGGTCGCGATGGACTTCGGCCGGATCACCCTGCGTGAAGACCTGCTCCTGTACCTGTTCGGCACGCCGGGCCAAGCCAGGTTCTGGTTCCTCTGGGACGACCTCTCGCGCGGCGCGCTCGGCGCCGTCGTGCTGGTCGACACCAGCCGGATCGACCAGTCATTCGCCGCGATCAACTACTTCGAGAACGACTCCGAGCTGCCGTTCATCGTCGCGGTCAACCAGTTCGAGGGCATGCCGGTGCACGACCTCGACGAGGTCCGCGACGCGCTGGCGCTGTCCCCGGACATCCCGCTGGTCACGTGCGACGCCCGCGATCCGAAGTCCGCGGTCGCGACGTTGCAGGAACTGGTGTCGCACACGCTGTCCCTCGCGGTGGTCTCCGGGCCAGGTCGCGAGTTCGCCTCACTCAGCTGAACGGTTTCTGGGAGGAACGTCGAGGATGCGCAAGGTTCTGATCGTCGGTGCCGGGCAATCGGGGTTGCAGCTGGCTTTGAGCCTGCTGTCCCACGATTACGACGTCACGGTGATGTCGGCGCGGACGCCGGACGAGATCCGGTCCGGCAAGGTGATGTCGACCCAGTGCATGTTCCACTCCGCCCTGCAGCACGAGCGGGACCACAAGCTGAACCTGTGGGAGGACGAGACCGTCAAGGTCGAGGGGCTCGGCGTGTCGATCGCCGGACCGGACTCCAGCCGCGTGCTGGACTGGTTCGGGCCGTTGGAGCACTACGCGCAGTCGGTGGACCAGCGGGTGAAGATGGCGGCCTGGCTGGAGCTGGTGGAGGACCGCGGCGGCAAGGTCGTCATCCACGGCGTCACCACCTCGGATCTGGCGCCGCTGGCGAAGCTGTACGACCTGGTCGTCATCGCGGCGGGCAAGGGTGAGCTGGTCCAGCTGTTCGACCGGATCCCGGAGCGGTCGCCGTACACCGAACCGCAGCGCGCGCTCTCGCTGGCGTACGTGCACGGCCTCGAGCGACGCCCCGAGCATCCGGACAAGGCCGCGGTGCGGTTCAACATCATCCCCGGCGTGGGTGAGCTGTTCATGATCCCCGCGTACACGCTGAGCGGGAACTGCGACATCCTGTTCTTCGAGGGTGTCCCCGGCGGCCCGCTCGACTGCTGGGACGACCGGCCCTCGCCGCAGCAGCATCTCGACCGGATCCTGTCGCTGATGAAGCAGTTCCTCCCGTGGGAGTACGAGCGCTCGAGGAACGCCGTGCTGACCGACGCGAAGGCGACGCTGGCGGGCGGATACACGCCGGTCGTGCGGAACGCGGTCGGCAAGCTGGACTCGGGGACCGCGGTGCTCGGCATGGCCGACGTCGTGGTGGCCAACGACCCGATCACCGGCCAGGGTTCCAACAACGCGAGCCACTGCGCGGCGTCCTATCTGGACTCGATCCTCGATCGCGGGGACAAGCCGTTCGACGAGGAGTGGATGGCCGCGTCGTTCGAGAGGTACTGGGAGTACGCCCAGCACGTGACGACCTGGACGAACGCGATGCTGCAGCCGCCGCCCCCGCACGTGCTCCAGATCATCGGCGCGGCGGGGGAGAAGCCCGCCGTGGCGAAGCGGTTCGCGAACGGGTTCTCCGATCCGACCGATTTCCAGCACTGGTTCCTCGATCCCGCGAAAGCGGAGAAGTACCTGGCCGAGGCCTGATTCCGGAGCCGCGATGGTCCCGCGATCGGGTTCGCGGGACTGTCGCGTCGCGCCGTTTCGGGCTACCGTGGTCACCGTGCGTGAGTACGGTCGGTGACGGCGGTGGAGGTGCGGCGCGATGCGTTCGATGTGGAAGGGCTCAGTGTCCTTCGGACTGGTGAGCATCCCGATCCAGCTCTACGCGGCCACCGAGAACAAGAACGTCTCGTTGCGCCAGGTGCACGAGTCCGACGGCGGCCGCATCCAGTACAAGCGGTTCTGCACGATCGACGGTGAGGAAGTGCCCTACGCCGAGATCGCCAAGGGCTACGAACTGCCCGACGGTGAGATGGTCGTGCTCACCGACGAGGACATGGCGGAACTGCCGCTGGCGTCGTCGCGGGCGATCGACGTCCTCGAATTCGTGCCGCTGGAGTCCATCGACCCGATCCAGTTCGACAAGACGTACTACCTCGAACCACAGAAGAACGCCGTCAAACCGTACGTTGTCCTGCGTGACGCGCTGCAGAAGGCAAGCCATGTGGCGGTCGCGAAGGTCGCCATCCGGCAGCGGGAGACGCTCGCGATCCTGCGGGTCCACAGCGACGTCCTGACGATGACGACGATGTTGTGGCCCGACGAGGTCCGCGTCCCCGATTTCGGGTTCCTGGACGAGGATCCGCCGCAGGTGCGGCCGCAGGAGCTGACGATGGCGGGTTCGCTGATCGACTCGCTTTCGGAGCCGGTGTTCGAACAGGAGAAGTACGCCGATTCCTACCGCGAGGCCCTGGAGGCCATGATCGAGGCCAAGGCCGCGGGGAACGAGACCACGAAGCCGAAGGCCGTGGGCGCGAAGGCCGACGTCGTCGACCTCATGGAGGCCTTGCAGGCCAGCGTGAGCGAGGCGAAGAAGAGCAGGAAGCCTTCGACGGCCAAGAAGACCACCGCGGCGAAGAAACCCGCGTCCGGCAAGCGAACCCCGAAGAGCGCTTGACCCTCCTTTGTGGACGGTTGTGCCCGGTGTCACCGCGACACGCCGCGCCGTATGTCAGGATCTGTCGCCCCTCGGTGGTAGTAAGGCAATCGAGGAGAACTTTTCCGAAGCGATCTTCGACCTGATCGCGGGAGGCGGCATGAACATGGAGTGCGCGTTCTGCTCCGGCGGACTCGACCACTGCCACGGAACCCTGGTGGTCCACCTCGACGGTGGTTTCACCGAATGCGGCGAGGACGGCTGCGTCGATCACGACTTCGCCCGGCACACGCTGACGATCGACTGCTTCGACGTCGATGACGGCTGCACCTGCGCCGAGGTGGAGGCCCGGCTGCTGCTACGGGCTTCTTGACCGGCGGCCAATACAGCACTCCGGCCCGATTCGGGCGATCACGACCGATTGCCACTCGAAGGTGTGGGCGTTCGTGTACATCGTGGCCGGGAATGTGTTAACTATGACGGGGTCCTCCGGCTCTCCCTCCCCCTCGGAGCCGGGGGACCCCTTCATGTCACGGTGCTTCCTTCGCGGTGTCGTGGATCGGAGCGCCGTCACAGGCGCGCACCGCCTCCCAGACTCGTTCTTCATCCGCGTAGTCCCGCGCGGGAAGGGCACCCAGCGGACCGAGGACGTCATCGCCCGCTCCGGCCGCCGCGGCGGCCCTCAGGAGTTCGTCGCGTCCACACGGGTAGGTCGCCTCCGTCAAGTACGGGCGAGGGTCCGTTCCTGCCATCGGCTCTGCCTCCTTCTCGTCGTCCGAGGCGGATACCCGGCGAGCGGTGAACGGAAACAGACCGGGCACCCGGCGTGAGGGGGAACGCCGGGTGCCCGGTCTGTTTCAGCGCCGGTACCGGGGGCTCGGTACCGGTTCGGTCCGGTGCTCAGTACCAGTGGGCGCGACCGCCGACGGCCTTCCCGGTGTTCCCGAGAACGGCCAGGATGATGCCGATGACCGCGACCGCGATCCCGATCGAGTACAGAACCGGGATGCTGGCGATGACACCGACGACAATCAGGATGACGCCGAGAATGATCACGGGAACACCTTCTCCTTCGTAGTCGCCCGGCCTGGGTGCTGCCGGGGTGGGGCTACTCAAGGGATTCCCGCTTCAATCCAGGAGAAACAGGTCCATCCGGCCGAAGTTTTCACGCATTCGGCCTAGCGGCCGCCCAGCCTCGTGAGCGGCGAGGACGGTGCTGGCGAGCTTCCTCTCAGGTGCACCAGCGGTCACAGTGGCTGCGCGTGAAGGACTCCTTCCCTCGGCTCAGCCGAGGAAACTCGACCTTCACACCTTCCCTAGGTACGTGAAGGACCCCCTTGAGACCTTCAGCGTCTCGAAGGGGCCCTTCACGACATCCCCACGGACCGCGACCGCTTTACGTGAGCGCCTGACTGGAGTCCTTCACGGACCGGCCTGGCATCAACCACAGCCGGAACCCCACGTAGGTACCTAAGCCACCCTTGGCGCTAACCGTCCGTGCCACTCACGAGGCGGCGTGCCTCAGTACCGGTAGTGGTCCAGCTTGTACGGACCCTCGACGTCCACGCCGATGTACTCGGCCTGGCGCTTGGTCAGCTTCGTCAACCGGACACCCAGCGCGTCGAGGTGCAGACGGGCCACCTTCTCGTCGAGGTGCTTCGGCAGCACGTGGACGTCGGTGGCGTACTCGCCCTGCTTCGTGAACAGCTCGATCTGCGCGATCGTCTGGTTGGTGAAGGAGTTCGACATCACGAAGCTCGGGTGGCCGGTGGCGTTCCCGAGGTTCATCAGCCTGCCCTCGGACAGCACGATGATCGAGTGCTTTTCACGGCCGTCGGTCGCGGGGAAGACCCACTCGTGCACCTGCGGCTTGATCTCGATCTTCTCGATCCCGGGGATCTTCGCGAGCCCGGCCATGTCGATCTCGTTGTCGAAGTGGCCGACGTTCGCGACGATCGCGTTGTGCTTCATCTTGGCCATCTGGTCGGCCATGATGATGTCGAAGTTGCCGGTGGTGGTGATGAAGATGTCGCCGCGCGCGACGACGTCGTCGAGTTCCACGACGTCGAGGCCCTCCATCGCCGCCTGCAGCGCGCAGATCGGGTCGATCTCGGTGACGACCACGCGGGCGCCCTGGCCGCGCAGCGATTCCACCGCGCCCTTGCCGACGTCGCCGTAGCCGCAGACGACGGCGACCTTGCCCGCGATCATCACGTCGGTGCCGCGGTTGAGACCGTCGATGAGCGAGTGGCGGATGCCGTACTTGTTGTCGAACTTCGACTTCGTCACCGAGTCGTTCACGTTCATCGCCGGGAAGAGCAGCTCGCCCTCCTTGGCGAGCTTGTACAGCCGCTTGACGCCGTTGGTGGTCTCCTCGGTGACCCCGCGGACCTCCTTGGCGATTCGGGTGAACCGGCCGGTGTCGCGGCCGAGGCTCTCGCGCAGGGTCTCCAGCACGAGGTGGTACTCCTCGGGGTCTTCCTCGGTCGGCTGCGGCACGGCGCCGGCGGCCTCGAACTCGACGCCCTTGTGGATCAGCATGGTCGCGTCGCCGCCGTCGTCCAGGATCATGTTCGGGAGGCGGCCGTCGCCGAAGTCGAAGAGCTGGTCGGTGCACCACCAGTATTCGGCGAGCGTCTCACCCTTCCAGGCGAACACCGACGAACCCGACGGCTTGTCGACGGTGCCCTCCCGGCCGACGACGACGGCCGCGGCGGCCTCGTCCTGCGTGGAGAAGATGTTGCACGACACCCAGCGAACCTCGGCGCCGAGCGCGACGAGCGTCTCGATCAGCACGGCGGTCTGGACGGTCATGTGCAGCGAACCCGCGACCCGCGCGCCCTTCAGCGGCTGCGAGTCGGCGTATTCGCGGCGCAGCGCCATCAAGCCGGGCATTTCGACCTCGGCGAGGCGCAGTTGCTTGCGGCCGGCCTCGGCGAGCGAGAGATCGGCGACGGCGAATTCGATCCCGTTGACCTTGGACAGGGTGGGGCTCACAGGTTCTCCAATCATCAAGGAAGGCAGGGCGGAGCGGTCCTTCTCGCCGGTGGCGGGAAGGACGGTGTCAGTGCGGGGGTTCAGCGCACGGCCTCGACGACGAAGGCCGGAAAAGGGTTTCGACGCAAAGAAAGGCACCTCCGCAGTGGGAGGCGCCCTTACGTCTGTCGCGGCGGGCCGAGCGTGGCGGAAGAATTCCGTCGCAGCGCCTCTCGGCCCGGAACCCAGAATGGCAAAACGCCGCGAGCGCTGTCAAGGCGACGCGGGCGTGGCGAATTCGGCGCGGACGCCCAGCAGGCGGACCGGTCTGCCGAGCTCGAACATGCCGAGAACGGCCAGTGCCGCCTTCTCGATCTCGGCGGGATCCGAGGTCGGGGCGGGCAGGGTCACGCTGTGTGCATGGGTGTGGAACGGTGCGAACCGGACCTTGACCGCGATCCGCGCGGCGGGCCTGCGTTCGTCCGCGACGTCCTGTGAGACGCGTTTCGCCAGCGCGACGACCTCCGCGGCCATGACCCCGGGATCGGTGAGGTTCTGCTGGAAGGTCGTCTCGCGGCTGCGGGATCGCGCCACGTACGGCGTCGCGGTGACCTCGGCATCGCCGATGCCGCCGGCGAGGAGCCGGTACCACGGGCCGAGCTTCGGACCGAACCGTGCGGCGAGGTCCGCCGGATCGGCACCCGCGAGCTCCAGCACGGTGCGATAGCCCGCCTCGGCGAGCTTCTTCGTTGTCTTGGCGCCGATGCCCCACAGCGCGTCCGTCGGCCGGTCGGCCATGACGTCCCACCAGTTGTCCTGGACGAGACGGAAGATCCCGGCCGGTTTGGCGAAGCCGGTGGCGAGTTTGGCGCGCAGCTTGTTATCGCCGATACCGACCGAGCAGGACAGCCCGGTCTTCTCGGCCACCTCTCGCCGGATGTCGGCGGCGAGTGCTTCGGGATCGTCCGTCGTGGCGCCGAGGAAGGCTTCGTCCCAGCCGAAAACCTCGACGATCACCGGGAATTCCCGCAGCGTCGCCATCACCCGATCGGACACTTCTTGGTAGGCGGGCGCGTCCGTCGCCAGGAAGATCGCCTCGGGGCAGCGTTTCGCGGCGGTTCGCAACGGCATCCCGGACCGGATGCCGAATTCCCGCGCTTCGTACGACGCCGTCGCCACGACGGCCCGTTCGGCCGGATCTCCCGTGCCGCCGACGACCACGGGTTTGCCGCGCAGCTCTGGCCGCCGGGCGACCTCGACCGCAGCGATGAACTGGTCGAGGTCGACGTGAAGTACCCAGCGCACCCACTCCCGGACGGCCATGAAGCGAGCTTAGGCCGCGTTCTGCGTGTCCGCCCTAGGAACGTTCGGCGATCTCATCGCGCATCCGCTGCTCGTTCTCCTGTAGCTCAGGCGTGAAGTTTTCGCCGAAATCCTCGGCTTCCAGGATCTTGCGGACCTCGAGCACGATGTCACCGTGCGGGGGAGTGGGACAGCGCTGCGCCCACTCGATCGCCTCGGCGCGCGAAGGGACATCGACGATCCAGTAACCGCCGACGAGTTCCTTGGCCTCGGTGAACGGGCCGTCGGTGACGGTGGTTCCGGCCGCGTTGATCGTGACCCGCGCGCCCTTCGCGCTCTCCTGCAGGCCTTCGCCGCCCACCAGCACCCCGGCGTCGAGCATGTCCTGATTGAACTTCGCCATGGCGGTCAAGGCCTCCATCGGCGGCATTTTCCCGGCTTCGGAATCCTCGTCTGCCTTGATGATGATCATGAACCGCATGCGTCTTCCTCCCAGTGAACCGGACGTATCGCCCGGAACCCTACCGGCGAGCGGGAAGACGATCAGTCGCGACCGAACCGCGACAGATGCACGATCACCGCGGCGGTCACGGTGATCATCCCGGTCAGCAACAGGGCAGGGCTGTTCACCACGACGCCCAGCAGCATCAGCAGGCCGGCGGTGAGGTCGAGACTCAGGAGGACGGCCAGCCGGAGCAGCGGGGGCCGGGCGGGCCTGCCGGAGCGGAGCCGAGCGGCCAACGCCGGCTCGGTGAGCTCGAACCAGCGCTCGATCTTTTCCAGCTCTTGCCGATCGTGATGGCTCAGCATCGGGCTTCTCCTTCGGCGCGCCTCGGCCGTCGACACCCACGGAATACCCAGGAGCGGTGCCGGATAAGCATCGAATTTCCCCAGATTTCGTATAACGACCTATACGGCTTGGCGCTTGCCGGCCTCCGCGAGTGGATTTGTTGCGCCATTAGGGGTTTGGGCACAGCGAAAGATCGTCAAAGAGGGGAGGGCTCGGTAGCTTCTGAGCTTGTGGCCAGGGCGGCCGCGGTTGCTCAATCTGGGAGGACACGAGCGATGACCATTCCTACCGAACCGATCGGCAGTATTCCCCGTCCGGCCTACCTCATCGAAGCATTCGGTGAGCACGCGGCTGGACGACTCGACGCCGACGGGCTCGGCGAGTTGCAGGAAAAGGCCCTCGTGGACACCGTCAGGCGACTGGAGGAGACCGGTTCCCCGGTCATCACCGACGGAGAGCAGGGTAAGCCGAGCTTCGCCACGTATCCCTTGGCGGGCCTCACTTCGCTGGCTCCGGATGGCGTCGTCATCCCCTTCGCCGACGGGCACACCCGGCAGCTTCCGCGGCTCACCGCCGGACCGTTCCGATATCAGACCTACGCCGACTCCTATCTGCGCGAGGTCAAGAAACACGCGACCAGGCCGGTGAAACAGGCGGTGATCGCGGCTTCCGCGGTCAGTCTCGTCTATCCCGGTGAGGAATTGGCCGGATACGGCAGAGACCAGTTCATCGCCGACCTGGTGAACGAAGCCGAAACCGATATCCGCCGCAGTCTCGACGCGGGTGCCGACAGCGTTCAAATCGACTTCACCGAAGGTCGGTTGTCGCTGAAGCTCGACCCTTCCGGTGGACTGTTGCAGTCCTTTGTGGACCTGAACAACGCGGTGCTGGACCGCTTCTCCGAGGAGGAGCGGAAGAAGATCGGTGTGCACACCTGTCCCGGGGGAGACCAGGACTCGGCGCACAGCCTCGACGTCGACTACGCCGACCTGCTCCCGACGCTGTTCCAGCTGAAGGTGGGCAACGTCTACGTCCAGCTGGCGAGCGAGGCGGAACCCGAGCGGGCGCTGAAGGTGATCGCCGAGCACTCCCGGCCGGAGCAGCGGATCTTCGTCGGCGTGACCGATCCGATCGACCCGCGCGTCGAAACCGCGGAGGAGGTCCGGGACAGGGTTCTCCAGGCCGCACGGTACATCTCACCGGACCGCCTGGGCACCTGTGACGACTGCGGGTTCTCGCCGTTCGCCGACGACATCTCGACGTCGCGGGAGACCGCGTTCGCCAAGATCGCCGCCCGCGTCGAAGGTACGCGTCTCGCCGCCGAAGCCCTCTGACGTCGTGTGATGGGTGCCTTCGTCAGTTCTGGACCGCGACCCGGATCCCGAGTCCGACCAGGAAGGTGCCCATCACCGCGTCCATCGTCCGCCGCACCCAGCCGGAGCTGAAGAACCTCCGCAGCGAACCGACCAGCGTCGCCAGGACGAAGGTCCACACGACGGCCACGGTGGTGGCCAGCACGGCCAGCTGCAGGGTCTGTGCGGTCGAGGCCGAATGCGGGAGGAACTGGGGGATGAGCGCGAGGAAGAACATCGCGACCTTCGGGTTGAACAGGTTGGTGAGCAGTCCCTGCCGGAACGCCTCCTTGGGCACGACGACGGGCGCCACCCTGTCCTTGAGCTCGCTGTAGTCGCCGCGGCGCACCGCCAGCCACGCCTTGACGCCGAGGAAGATCAGGTACCCGGCGCCGATCAGTTTCACCACGGTGAAGGCGATCGCCGACGCGGTGAGGATTGCCGCGACCCCGAGCGCGATCGCGACCACCCAGACGAAGACGCCGAGCGCGATGCCGAGTCCGGCGGCGATCCCGGCCTTGCGCCCGCCGAGGATCGCGCTGCGGGTCACCACCAGGAAATCCGGGCCCGGTGCCATCGCGCCGAGCAGGCAGATCAAGACGAACGAGAGTGCGGTTGCCCCGGGGATCATCTTCCGATGCTATCCGGATCGTCGATGTCCCTGGCCATCACTGCGCCCGCGAGGTCGACGCCGTCGGGCGTCGTCACCGTCACCCGTTCGACCTCGGTGAAACCGAACGACAGGTACAGCGGGACACCGGGCAGGGTCGCCGTCAACGTCAGCGAGGTGAATCCCTCGGCCTTCGCCGCGAGACGACAGGACTCGAGGATCGCGCGTCCGAGTCCACGCCGGGTCCAGTCACCGCGGACGAACATCGCGCGTACCCGCGCGGGTTCGGTGGCGGGGTCGAGCGGACGGTCGTCGTCAGCCGCATCGCCGGCGCCGGCGTGCGTCTTGTTGCGCCTGCTCCAGCCTCCGCAAGCGACGATCTCTCCGTCCGTCTCGTGCACGAAGTACGTGCCGTCCTCGAGCAACCGCGGATCGAGGCGTGCGACGTGCTCGGCCGCGCTCGCCGTCTCCCGCTCGTTGTAGAACCGGGGGAACAACTCCAGCACCGAGGCCCGCATCAGCGCCGCGATGGCGGGCGCGTCGGCGAGGGTGGCCGTCCGCTGGGGCGGCGTGTCCGTCGTCATGTCGCGGAAGATAACTAACGACGGCGGCTCCGCCTATCGGATAATCCCGTGGTGATCACCGATGACGGCATTGAGCTGTGGACCTCGGCGACCGGCCGGGGCGAACCGATCCTGTGCTGCCACGGCGGCCCCGGCCTGTGGGACATGTTCGGCACACTCGATCTCGGTCCGCGATTCCGGCTGATCCGCTGGGATCAGCGCGGCGCCGGGCGCTCGGAGCCGCGTGGCCCGTACACACTCGAACGGATGGTCGCCGACGTCGACGCCGTCCGCGAGTGGCACGGCCTCGACCGGGTCCCGGTGCTCGGTCATTCATGGGGCGCGCATCTCGGTCTCCTCTACGCGCTCGCGCATCCGGAGCGGGTGAGCGCGCTCGTTTACGTGTCGGGCGTCGGCCTCGGCCACGAATGGCACGCGGAGTTCCAGCGGGTGGCGGGAAAAGCGCCGCCCGGGGAGGGCAGGGAACGCGCGGTGCGGCAATGGACGGCCGATTTCGTGACCGACGGCGAGCGCCATGCCGAAGCGATGGCGACTCCCTGGTTCCCGGTCAACTACGAGGCGAACGCGACGCTGAGCGAGGAGATGCGGACGGTGCCGGAAGCGGAGCTCGTCTCGGCCTGCCGGTCGCTGCGGGTGCCGGCACTGATCGTGGACGGGATGGCGGACAACCGGCCCCGCTGGGCCGTCGACTCGCTGGAAGAGGCCCTGCCGTCGGTGACACGGGTGCGGTTCGAGGGGGTCGGGCACGTGCCGTGGCTGGAGGCGCCGGACGAGTTCCGTTCTGCCGTGCTCGGCTTCCTTGGCGACCGTGGCGGGTCGTGAGTGGCGATTCGGGTTCTGTTGAGGGGTAAGGCAAAGGTGTCGCGGGTGGCGGGGATTCGCTCGCGGCCGTGGGGCGGCTGTGTCGCGAAAGCCACTTTTGCCATACCCCTGGTCTAACCCGAACCGCCACTCACGACTACGTGAGCGTCAGGCCTTGGTGATCGGCTGCTGCAACTCGGTGACCCACTTGTCCCCGTCGGCCGGGCACTCGAGATAGAACTCCCGTACCGGGCCGCTCGTGCGGTAGCCGTGCGCGTCGACCCACTTCGCCAATGCCTGGTAGCTGGAGAGCACAGTCTCCATCGAGCCACGGTGCAGGATCGTCGCCGCGCTTTCCACTTCGGCGAGGCTTACCGTCGAGAACCCTTCGGTGCCGTCGGTTTCGGCCGAGATGGGGACGGCGGCGTGGATCAGCACGCGTTCGCCGTCTGCGTCGTCCTCGTAGTAGGCGATGAGCGGTCCCGACTGCGTGTTCGGGCCGAGCGCTCCGAACAGCTCCTTGTACAACCGTTCGACGGCGGGGCCGATCTCTTCGTTCACGTATCCGCTCGCCGTCCCGGTCAGCTCGGCGACGCGCACCGCGGGAAGGCCTTTGACGACGACGTCTTCGGAAGACATGGTTCCCTCGCTTTCGATCGACCGGAGCCGCGCTTCGATGGCCTTGAGCCGTGCCTCGTCCGCCTCGATGGCCGCTTCGAGTTCGGCGCGGCGCAGCCGCAGCATCCCCCGCAATTCGTCCGCGCCGATCTCCGCGTCGAGGATTTCCTGCACCTTGGTGAGGGTGAAGCCGAGATCCTTGAGCGCGATCACCCGGTTGAGCCGGGTCAGCTGGTCGCCGGTGTAGGACCGGTAGCCGCTGAACGGGTCGACGTGGGCGGGGCGCAGCAGCCCGATGGCGTCGTAGTGACGCAGCATCCGGACAGTCACCCGGCCGTGCTTGGCGAAGTCTCCGATACTGAACATGACGCCTCCCACCAGAGAGCCTGACACGGTGTCAGAGTCAATCGGTCACCGCACGAGCCGGAAGAACGAGCGCACCTCGTCGGTGAACACGCCGGGTTGTTCGAAGGCCGCGAAGTGGCCTCCGCGATCGAGTTCGTTCCAGTACCGGATGTCGGTGAATCGGCGTTCCGCCCAGCGGCGGGACGGGCGCGGGGTCTCGCGCGGGAAGATCGAACAGCCCGTCGGCACGGTGATCGTGTCCACAGTGGACTCCGCGAACCAGCTCGACACCTCGGCGAAACTCTCCCAGTACAGCCGGGCGGACGAAGCGCCGGTGCCGGTGAGCCAGTAGAGCGTGATGTCGTCGAGCATCGCGTCCCGGGTCAGCGCGTTCTCCGGATGGCCGCCGCAGTCCGTCCACGCCTGGAACTTCTCGACGATCCACGCGCACAGCGCGACCGGCGAGTCCGCCAGCGCGTAGCCGATCGTCTGCGGCCTCGTCGCCTGCTGGATCGCGTAACCCGAACCGTCCGCCTTGGCCCTTTCGAGATCGGCGAGCGATTTCCGCTCGGACTCGGTCAGGTCGTCGAACGTCGCCGGGTCCGGCGCCGCCAGCGGTGGGTTGAGGTGGATCCCGGCCAGCCGCGCGGGAGCGGTCCGCCCCATGAGCGTGGTGATACTGGTGCCCCAATCGCCGCCTTGGGCGCCGTAACGCTCGTAGCCGAGGCCGTCCATGAGGCGGATCCACGCGTCGGCGATGCGCTGGATCGACCAGCCTGCCCGCGCGGGTTTGTCGCTGAAGCCGTACCCGGGCAAGGAAGGGACGACGACGTGGAAGGCGTCCGCCGCGTCACCGCCGTGGGCGACCGGATCGGTGAGGGGACCGAGTACGCCGAGGAACTCGAAGACCGAACCGGGCCAGCCATGGGTGAGGATCAGCGGCAGCGCCCCGGGATGGGGGGAGCGGGCGTGCAGGTAGTGGATGCCGAGTCCGTCGATCTCGGTCCGGAACTGGGGGACCGCGTTGAGCCGGGACTCGGCGGCACGCCAGTCGTAGTGCTCGGCCCAGTACGAGCACAGTTCGCGCAGGTAGTCGGCAGGAACGCCTTGTGACCAGTCGTCGACGGTCTCGTCGTCGGGCCAGCGGGCACGGCGGAGCCGATCCCGGAGGTATTCGAGATCGGCCTCCGGGATCCGCGCTTGGAACGGCGTGCTGTCCATGTCGGCTGACGCTAACGAGGGGGTCCGACAATTCGTGGACTTCCGGCAGCCCGAGTGCTATAACCAAACTACATACTGTATACAATCTGCCGTGAGCGGGGTGGGACCCATGCCCGATCCTCGAATCCTGCGAGACCACTACGGCCGCCGGTATCGTGTCGGCGAGAGCGACGTGGACCTGATCGGCAGGCCCCGGTCGTGGATGCTGTGGCTGAGTTGGACCGCGATGTTCGCCGCCGGGATCCAGCAATACGGCTTCGGCGTCGTCGCACCGGTTCTGATGGACACCTACGGCTGGACGTTCCCCGAAGTGATCGCCTCCTTCGCGCTCTGGACGGTGTGCCAGGCGTGCGTGGTGTACCCGGTGGCCCGGCTGCGCGAGCGCGGGATGTTCCCGCCCGCGGTCGCCGTGATCGCCGGCGGGGTGCTCTGTGCCACCGGGATGTTCACCTTGGGGCACGCGAACAACCTGACCGCGATGTTCGTCGGCTACTCGGTACTCGGCGGGATCGGGACGGGCGTCGTCTACGCGACCTGCGTCGGCACGGTGATGAACTGGTTCCCCGATCGCGTCCCGGCGCGGGTGGGCGCGGTCAGCGGCGCTTTCGCGTACGGCAGCGTGCTTTTCGTGCTGGGGGCCGGGTTCTGGCTCTCGGAGGGCAATCGCCGCCCGCTCTTGGACGCGGTCGCGGTGGCCGTGCTCATGATGATCGCCGGCACTGCGGTCCTCCTGCGCGATCCGCCGCCCCGCTGGTGGCCGGAACGGCCGGATCCGCGTACGTGGGCGGCCGACAAGGTGCGCAACCGCGGGGTCGCGGTGAACCGGCCCGCCCTGCGCGAGTATCGGCCGGGGGAGGTGCTCCGCTGTCCGACCGCGGTGGCGATGTACCTCATCGTCGTACTGGCCGCCGCGGTCCTGCTCTTCGATGTCGCCTATCTCGCGACTTTCGTGGCCGCGCAAGGAGGCGGTCCGGAACTCGCCGCCGTCGCGCTCGCGGTGCTCGCCGGGGTGACCGGTGCCGGGCGAGTCCTGCTCGGCGGACTGTCCGACCGGCTCGGCAGGCGCCGGATCCTGCGACTGGCGCTGGCCACGGGCGGGATCGCCCAGTTCGTGCTGCTCTACTCGGGCAATCACGCGGTGGGGCTCGTCGTGGGTGCCGCGCTCGCCGGGCTCGGGAATGGGAGTTGCTACTCGCTGCTGGTGTCACTGGTCCGCGACTACTTCGGCGAGGAATCGGCACTGCCGAACTTCGGGGTGCTGTACAGCGCCAAGGCGGTCGGGGCGTTGCTCGGAGTCGGTTTGGCCGCGTTCGTCGTGTCCACGCACGGATATCTCGGAGCGTTCGCGGTGGCGGGCGCGCTCAGCGTTCTCGGGGCGCTGCTCGGCGGACGACTTTCCCAGCCGGGACGGCCGAAGTCATTGTTGCCGGCGGTCCGCTGATGGGCCGGGTGACGAGCAGACGGCGGGTGATCCGCGTCGTCGAAGGCGTGCCGGGTGCCCGCCCGGACACGCTGACCGTCGAAGAGCCGTTGGAGATCCGCGTCGGCGGGAAGCCGTTGACGATCACGATGCGCACCCCCGGGCACGACTTCGACCTCGCCGCCGGATTCCTCGTCGGCGAAGGGGTTTCACGGTCCGCGAAGGACATCCACTCGATCCGTTACTGCGCGGGCGCGACCACCGGCGGCTCCAACACCTACAACGTGCTGGACGTCGTCCTCGCGGAAGGCGTCGCCCCGCCCGATGCCTCCCTGGAACGGAACTTCTACACCACGTCGTCGTGCGGGTTGTGCGGGAAGGCGAGTCTCGACGCCGTGCGGACCACCGCGACCTGGCCGGTGGACGGCGACGATCTGACGATCACACCGTCCACAGTGGCAGAACTGCCGGATCGGCTCCGGACGGCGCAGCTGGTCTTCGACCGCACCGGCGGGCTCCACGCGGCCGGGCTGTTCAGCGCCGACGGCGACCTGTTGTGCCTGCGGGAGGACGTCGGCAGGCACAACGCCGTCGACAAGGTGGTCGGCTGGGCGGCGCGTGACGGGAGAGTGCCGCTGTCCGGAACGGTGCTGATGGTCAGCGGACGGGCGTCGTTCGAACTGGTGCAGAAGGCGGTGATGGCCGGGATCCCGCTGCTGGCCGCGGTTTCCGCGCCGTCGTCGCTGGCGGTGGACCTGGCCGCGGAGATGGGCCTGACCGTGGTGGGGTTCCTGCGGGGCACTTCCATGAACGTCTACACCCGCCCGGATCGCCTCGGCCTGTCCTGACCCGGGTTACGAGACTTCGGCGAGCTTCCCGGTCCGCTCGTCGTACACGAAACCCCGCACCGAGGCGGTGTACAGCAGGAACGGTGACGTCCGCAGCCGCGCGATGCACTGCCTGACGTCCTGCGCCGAGTCGGTGAACGTCTCCGCGGCCCACGGCGGCCGGATTCCCGTGCTCGCCTCGATCTGGCGGGCGAAGTCGGTGTCGGTGAACATTCGCATCCCGCAGTCGTGATGGTGGATGAGCACGATCTCGCGGGTGCCGAGCAGCCGCTGGCTCACCGTCAGTGACCGGATCGCGTCCTCGGTCACCGCGCCGCCGGCGTTCCGGATGACGTGCGCCTCGCCCTCGCGGAGCCCGAGCAGCCGGTACACGCTGATCCGCGCGTC
The DNA here is from genome assembly GCF_003947325.1 of Amycolatopsis sp. WAC 01375. Taxonomy (NCBI): domain Bacteria; kingdom Bacillati; phylum Actinomycetota; class Actinomycetes; order Pseudonocardiales; family Pseudonocardiaceae; genus Amycolatopsis; species Amycolatopsis sp. WAC 01375. Next base: position 39,871 of record NZ_QHHW01000015.1, on the reverse strand, counting down.
CATGCACGCCACGACCGCGATCCGCCGTCGCGGTCGTCGCGGCGCCGTGCCCATGACCTCCTTGTAGCCGCGCGCGTTCGCCAGCAGTGCGTCGATCTCGCTCACCGGACGAGGACCCCGCCTTCGGCCGAGGCCATCACGAGGCCTGTTCCGGGTTCGAAAGGTCCACGCGAAGTCCTTTCTCGAGGGGCAGAGGAAACCTGCTTGCGGCTCTGGACACCGGAGCGTTCGAAGAGTAACTATATGCCTACCTCATACGGTATGCAATCTACAGTCTGCCGCGACCAGGGCTTCGAGCAGAGGACGGGCGGACGGAGCAGATCCGGAAACGAGCGCACGGATCAGAGAGGTCCGGCGTGCGAGAAAGAGGAGTTGAACGATGGCGCCAACGACCGGCCGGGTGGACCCAGCGGACACCGCGACGAAGGCCACCACCAACGGTTCCGAACCCGCCCCGGACCTGATCTCCGGCGGCCACCTGGTGGCCAAGGCGCTCAAGGCGGAGGGCGTCGACACGATCTTCACGTTGTGCGGCGGGCATATCATCGACATCTACGACGGCTGCGTCGACGAGGGCATCGCGGTCATCGACGTCCGGCACGAGCAGGTCGCGGCGCACGCGGCCGACGGCTACGCGCGGATCACCGGCCGTCCCGGCTGCGCGGTCGTCACTGCGGGGCCGGGCACGACGGATGCCGTCACCGGGGTCGCGAACGCCCTGCGTGCGGAGAGCCCGATGCTGCTGATCGGCGGGCAAGGAGCGTTGACCCAGCACAAGATGGGCTCACTGCAGGATCTGCCGCACGTCGACATGATGGCGCCGATCACCAAGTTCTCCGCCACCGTCCCGGATACCGCGCGGGTGGCGGACCTGGTCTCGATGGCCTTCCGCGAGTGCTACCACGGCGCGCCCGGACCGTCCTTTTTGGAGATCCCCCGCGACGTCCTCGACGCGAAGGTTCCGGTGGACAAGGCGCGGGTTCCCTCGGCGGGCCGGTACCGGGCGTCCACCCGCAACGCCGGCGACCCGGCCGACATCGAGAAACTCGCGGACCTCCTCGTCCACTCGAAGAAGCCCGCCATCCTGCTGGGCAGCCAGGTGTGGACGACCCGCGCCACCGGGCCGGCGGCCGAACTGGTGCGCGGGCTGAACATCCCGGCGTACATGAACGGTGCCGGGCGCGGCACGCTGCCGCCCGGCGACCCGCACCACTTCCAGCTCTCGCGCCGGTACGCGTTCGACAACGCCGACGTGATCGTCATCGTCGGCACCCCGTTCGACTTCCGCATGGGCTACGGCAAACGGCTCTCGCCGGATGCGACCGTCGTGCAGATCGACCTCGACTACCGCACCGTCGGGAAGAACCGGGACGTCGACCTAGGCATCGTCGGCGACGCGGGCCAGGTGCTCGCCGCGGTCGCGGACGCGGCCACCGGCCGGGTCGACAACGGTGCCGTCGCGCGCAAGGTGTGGCTCGAGGAACTGCAGGACGTCGAGACCAAGGCGAAGCGGAAACGCTTGCCGTTCCAGCATTCCGACGCGAGCCCCATCCACCCGTACCGGCTGGTGCACGAGATCAACGAGTTCCTCACCGAGGATTCGCTCTACATCGGCGACGGCGGCGACATCGTGACCTTCTCCGGTCAGGTCGTCCAGCCGAAGGCGCCGGGGCACTGGATGGACCCCGGCCCGCTCGGCACGCTCGGTGTCGGGATCCCGTTCGTCCTCGCCGCGAAGCACGCGCGGCCGGAGAAAGAGGTCGTCGCGCTCTTCGGCGACGGCGCGTTCAGCCTGACCGGCTGGGACTTCGAGACCCTGGTGCGCTTCAACCTGCCGTTCGTCGGGATCGTCGGCAACAACTCCTCGATGAACCAGATCCGCTACGGCCAAGCGGCGAAGTACGGCCTCGGCCGGGAACGCGTCGGCAACACGCTCGGCGACGTCCCCTACGACGAATTCGCCCGGATGCTCGGCGGGCACGGTGAGGCGGTGCGCGACCCCGCGGACATCGGCCCGGCGCTGCTGCGCGCCCGCGAGTCCGGAAAGCCTTCGCTGATCAACGTTTGGATCGACCCGGACGTCTACGCGCCCGGAACCATGAACCAGACCATGTACAAGTAGCCGGGAGGGATCACCGATGGGAAAGGCACTCGACGGCGTCCGCGTCCTCGACATGACGCATGTCCAATCAGGACCTTCGTCCACGCAGATCCTGGCCTGGCTGGGCGCGGACGTGATCAAACTGGAGACACCCGGCCGCGGCGACATCACCCGCGGCCAGCTCCGGGACCTCCCCGGGGTGGACAGTCTCTACTTCACCATGCTCAACGCCAACAAACGCAGCATCACCCTGAACATGAAGAGCGAGCAGGGCAAACAGGTCTTCGAGCAGCTCGTGTCCAGTGTGGACGTCCTGGTCGAGAACTTCGGACCCGGAGTGGTCGACCGTTTCGGTTATCCCTGGGAACGGCTGGCGGAGCTGAACCCGAAGCTGATCTACGCCTCCATCAAGGGTTTCGGCCCTGGGCGGTACGCGGATTTCAAGGCATACGAGGTCATCGCACAGGCGATGGGCGGTGCGATGAGCACCACCGGTTTCGAGGACGGCCCGCCCACCGCGACCGGCGCGCAGATCGGGGACTCGGGCACCGGGATCCACCTGGTCGCCGCGATCCTGGCCGCGCTGTACCAGCGGACGAACACCGGTCGGGGGCAGCGGGTCCAGGTCGCGATGCAGGACGCCGTGCTGAACCTGTGCCGCGTCAAGCTCCGCGACCAGCAACGCCTGGCGCACGGCTCGCTCGACGAGTACCCGAACGACATCTTCGGCGACGAGGTCCCGCGTTCGGGCAACGCGTCCGGGGGCGGACAACCGGGCTGGGCGGTGAAATGCGCGCCCGGCGGGGCGAACGACTACATCTACGTGATCATCCAGCCGGTCGGCTGGGCGCCGATCACCCGGCTGATCGGGAAGCCCGAACTCGCCGAGGACCCGGACTGGTCCACTCCGGAAGCCAGGCTGTCCAAATTGGACAAGGCCTTCGGGATGATCGAGGAGTGGACCGAGAAGCACACCAAATGGGAGGTGATGGAGGCGCTCAACGCCCACAACATCCCCTGCGGTCCGATCCTGTCCACCAGGGAGCTCGCGGAGGACGCCACACTGGCCGAGCTGGGCTCCGTCGTCGAAGTCGAGCATCCCGAACGAGGTGCCTTCAAAACCGTGGGCTGTCCGCTGAAGCTGTCGGATTCGCCGGTCGAGGTCGAACGCTCGCCCCTGCTCGGTGAGCACAACGCCGAGGTCTTCGGCGAACTCGGCTACGGCGAGGACGACCTGGACCGGCTGCGCGCGGCCGGCGTGATCTGAGGGAGAACTTCATGGCAGACAAAGAGATCGTCGAGAAGATCCTCGAGAAGGTCGCCGCCGAGGGACGGGCTTCGCTCACCGCGCCGGAAGGGCGCCAGGTGTGCGAGGCGTACGGGATCCCCACCCCGGAGGAACGGCTGGCGGCCACCGCCGAGGAAGCCGTCGCGCAGGCGCAGGAGATCGGCCTCCCGGTGGTGCTGAAGATCGTTTCGCCGGACATCCTGCACAAGACCGAGGCCGGCGGCGTACTGGTCGGCCTGACGACCGCGGACGCGGTGGCGGACGGCTTCCGGTCCATCGTCGCCAACGCCAAGGCGTACGACGCCGACGCCGAGATCACCGGTGTCCAGGTGCAGCAGATGCTCAGCCGCGGCCAAGAGGTGATCATCGGCGCCACCACGGACGCCACGTTCGGCAAGATCGTCGCGTTCGGACTCGGCGGCGTGCTGGTCGAGGTGCTCAAGGACGTCACGTTCCGGCTCGCCCCGCTCGACCGTGACCAGGCGTTCTCGATGATCGACGGCATCGCGGCCGCCGAGATCCTGCGCGGGGTCCGCGGTGCGGAGCCGGTGAGCAGGGACGCGCTGGCCGACGTGCTCACCCGCGTCGGCACGCTGGTCACCGATTTTCCGCAACTGGCCGAGGTCGACCTCAACCCGGTGCTGGCCACTCCTGGTGACGCCATCGCCGTCGACGTCCGGATCCTGGTGGATCCCGAAGCGGCGCGCGAGCCAGTGCGGTTCAGCCAGGAGGAGATCCTGGCGTCGATGACCCGGATCATGAAACCGGCTTCGATCGCCGTCATCGGCGCGTCGGCCGAGGCGGGCAAGATCGGCAACTCGGTGATGAAGAACCTCGTCAACGGCGGATTCGCGGGGGAGATCCATCCCATCAACCCCAAGGCCGCCGAGATTCTCGACCGCAAGGCCTATGCGAGCATCTCCGACGTGCCGGGCGACGTCGACGTCGCGGTGTTCGCCATTCCCGCCAAGTTCGTGCCCGCCGCGCTGGAGGAAGTGGGCCGGAAAGGCGTGGCCGGGGCGATCCTGATCCCGTCCGGCTTCGGCGAGACGGGGAACATCGAACTGCAGGACCAGGTCGTCGCGATCGCGCGGAAACACGGCGTCCGGATCCTCGGCCCCAACATCTACGGCTACTACTACACGCCGGAGAATCTGTCGGCGACGTTCTGTACGCCGTACGACGTCAAGGGCGGGGTCGCGCTTTCGTCGCAGAGCGGCGGCATCGGGATGGCCATCCTCGGGTTCAGCCGGTCGGCGAAAATGGGTGTCTCCTCGATCGTCGGGGTCGGCAACAAGGCCGATATCGACGAGGACGATCTGCTCACTTTCTTCGAACAAGATGAAAACACCGAGCTCATCGCGATGCATCTCGAGGATCTCAAAGACGGACGATCGTTCGCGGAAACGGCGAAACGGGTTTCGGCGCGGAAACCGGTCGTCGTGCTCAAAGCGGGCCGCACCTCCCAAGGCGCGAAAGCGGCGAGCTCGCACACCGGCGCACTCGCCGGCGACGACAAGGTCTACGACGACATCCTCCGCCAGAGCGGGGTCATCCGGGCGCCCGGGCTGAACGATCTGCTCGAGTACGCGCGCGGCATCCCGTTGCTCCCGACGCCCAAGGGCGAGAACGTCGTCATCATCACCGGCGCGGGTGGTTCCGGTGTCCTGCTTTCCGACGCCTGCGTGGACAACGGGCTGAACCTGATGGAGATCCCGCCCGATCTCGACGCGTCGTTCCGGGAATTCATCCCGCCGTTCGGCGCGGCGGGCAATCCGGTGGACATAACCGGCGGCGAACCACCTGCCACCTACCGGAACACGATCGCGCTCGGTTTGGCGGACGAGCGAATCCATGCCTTGATTCTCGGCTATTGGCATACTATCGTCACCCCGCCGATGATCTTCGCGGAACTCGTTTCGGAAGTCGTATCCGAATATCGCGCGAAAGGGATCCACAAGCCCGTCGTCGCCTCGCTGGCAGGCGATGTCGAGGTCGAAGAGGCCAGCAGTTTTCTGTACGAGCACGGTGTCGTGGCCTATCCGTACACGACGGAGAAACCGGTGGCTGTGCTCGGCGCTAAGTATCGCTGGGCCCGCTCAGCGGGACTGCTCGGCTGATTTCCGGCCCAAAACCGACCCAAGGAGAATGACAATGACGTCATCGACCGCGGCTCAACCCCCCGGAGCGTACAAGGAAGTAGTCGATTCGAACGGCCGGATCTATCGCATCGGCGAAACCGATCGAGACATCATGGGCCGTCCACGATGGACGATGGTGATCCTGCCCTGGGTCGCCATGATGGCCATCAGTTCCTCGGAATACGCGTTCACCTCAGCGGAGGAAACGCTGGCGGGCGCGCACGGCTGGCACGGGGCGACCATCTTCTGGTTGCTCGGGGTCTGGGTGTTCTTCCAGGCGATCGTCGCCTTCCCCGCCGGGAAGATGCGGGAGAACGGGACGCTGTCCGCCAAAGCGGCGATGCTGCTGGGCGCGACGGGCACCCTCTTGTCCTATCTGGCCCTCGCCTACGCGCCCAGCGAGATCTGGGCGTACCTGGGCTTCGGGTTCTTCGGCGGTGGCGGGGCCGGTCTGGTCTACGCGACCTGCGTGAACATGGTGGGGAAGTGGTATCCGGAGCGCAGGGGCGGGAAGACCGGGTTCGTCAACGGCGGCTTCGCCTACGGTTCGGTGCCCTTCATCTTCATCTTCACGTCCTATATGGACCTTTCCAACTTTTCGGGCGTCCTGCTCGTGGTCGGCCTCTTCCTGGCGGCGGTCGTCGCGGTCAGCGGTTTCTTCTTCCAGGACCCGCCGAAGAACTGGTGGCCGTCGCAGGTGGACCCGTTGAAGGTGTCCGACGATCCGCGGATCCGCCGTTCCCTGCGGAAGAACCCTCCGGCGGTCCGGCAGTACACGCCGAAGGAGGCGCTCAGGACCGGGATGCTGCCGCTGATGTGGTTCTGCCTGCTGTGCACGGCCGGGGTGAACATCTTCGGTATCGCGATGCAGGTGCCGTTCGGCAACGAGATGGGGTTCGCGGGCGGGATCGTCGCGCTGGCGATGAGCCTGAAGGCGATCATCAACGGCACCGGCCGCGGCGTGATCGGCTGGATCTCCGACCGCTACGGGCGACGGCAGACGTTGTTCATGGTCTGCGTGGTGCTCGGCCTCGCGCAGTTCGCGGTGTACCTGTCCGGCTCGATCGGCAGCATGCCGCTGTTCCTGCTCGCCTCGATGATCTCCGGTTTCGGCGGCGGCGCGATCTTCCCGCTGTTCGCGGCGATGACGGCTGACTTCTACGGCGAGAACAACAACGCCAGCAACTACGGCCTGGTGTACAGCTCGAAGCTGATCTCGGGCCTGGTCGGCTCCGGCGTCGGGGCGATGGTCGTGGTCGCTTGGGGTTACGGCGGCGCGTTCTTCCTCGCGGGCGCGACGAGTCTGTTCGCGGCCGCGCTCAGTCTTCTGCTGCGTCAGCCCGGGCGTTCGCGCACGCGTACTCCGCGGCGTGAGCAGGAGCTGAACCCGGTCGTCCGGTGAGTCGTACCCGGCTGGACGACACGTTCATCGAACGGTTCCGGCCTAGTCCTCCTTCGGTCGTTCGTGGAAGGCCTGCCGGGTGCGCTCGGTGTGCTGGTTCATGATCTTTTCGGCGGCGACGGCGTCACCGGCGGCGATGGCCTTGATCAGTTCCTCGTGTTCCTGCCAGGCGTCGTGGCTGCGAGGACGGGCGATCGGCGTGTAGTACCAGCGGACCCGGCGATCGACCATGCCGATCATCTCGGCAAGGACGGTGTTGCCGGACAGTTCGGTGATGAACGCGTGGAGCGCGGCGTTGGCCGCGACGAGGCCTTCGGTGTCGTCTGCGGCCAACGCCTCCAGCCCGGTCTTCTGCAGTTCCCACAAGCGCTCGACGTCCTCGTCGCCTGCCCTGTCGGCGGCGAGACGGGCGGAGTGTGCCTCCAGCACGGTGCGCACGCTGAGCAGTTGATCGGCTTCCTCGTCGGTGGGCATGTGCACGAAGGCGCCCTGTGCGGGACGGAGGTCTACCCAGCCTTCGCTCTGCAGACGCTGCAATGCCTCACGGACCGGCTGCCTGCTGACGCCCAGGTACTCGGCGAGGTCCGCCTCGACCAGGTGCTGGCCGGGTTCGAGGGTCCGGTTGATGATCAGCTCCGCGAGCGCGTCGTAGACGACCTGACGCAGGGGAGCCGGCCGCTCGACGCGTTTGGCCGTCGCCGGGTTGAGCGTGCCCTTCGTCCGGCGGCCGGTGGGGCCGCGGTCGGGAAGGGGTGAAACGGGCTGACTCACAGGGCCTCCGGATGACTCGTCTGGTCCAGGATACAGGTTTTGGTATGCAAAATCCCGACAATCTCCCCTTGATCACGCATTTCGTCCTCTAAGTGCGGTCGTCGCAAGGCGCGATTGGCGTGTCCACGCGAGTTGCGGCTGGGTGCACGCGTAGCCGGGCGCATTTGAAGGACGAAATGCAGGAGGCCTTGGCGCGGAGACCATCTACAGGATACTGTATGCAATCTGGTCTTCGGGTGAGCAGGAGGCACGTCATGAAGGTCGCTGTTCTGGGCGCGGGGGCCATCGGCGCGTACGCCGGGGCCGCGCTGCACCGAGGCGGGGCGGAGGTCCACCTCATCGCGAGACGGGCGCACGGCGACGCGATGCGCGCGCACGGCGTGCGGGTGCTCAGCCCGCGCGGGAACTTCACCGCCCGGCCCCACGTCACCGACGATCCGGCGCAAGTCGGTCCCGTCGACTTCGTCTTCCTCGGCCTGAAGGCGAATTCGTACGCTTCCTGCGGACCGCTGATCGCGCCGTTGCTCGGCGAGGACACCGCGATCGTGGCCGCGCAGAACGGGATCCCGTGGTGGTACTTCCACGGTCTCACCGGACATCGGCTGGAGGACCGTCGTATCGAGACGGTCGATCCCGGTGGCGCGGTGAGCGAGGTCCTCGAACTGCGCCGCGCGATCGGCTGCGTCGTCTACTGCTCGACGGTGATCGAAGAGCCCGGCGTGATCCGGCATCTCGAAGGGACCCGCTTCGCTTTGGGCGAGCCGAAAGGCGGCGTTTCGTCCCGGTGCGCGGCGCTCGCCGACGCGATGATCGCGGGCGGGCTGAAGGCGCCGGTCGAACTCGACCTGCGCGACGAGATCTGGGTCAAGCTCATGGGCAACGTCGCCTTCAACCCGCTCAGCGCGCTGACCAGGGCGACCATGGTCCAGATCTGCGAGCATCCGGATGCCCGCGAGCTCGTCGCCGCGATGATGAACGAGACCCTCGCGATCGCCCGTGCCGCCGGCAGCGACCCGAAGGTGTCGGTCGAGAAACGCATCGACGGTGCCTGGCGCGTCGGCCACCACAAGACGTCGATGCTGCAGGACCTCGAAGCGGGCAAGCCGCTGGAGATCGACGCGATCATCGGCGCCGTCGTCGAGCTCTCGGAGCTGACGGGCGTGCCCGCCCCGGCGCTGCGGCACGTCCACGCCGCGATCGGGCTGCTCGACCAGACCGCGAACGCCGTTCCCGTCGGAGCGCACTGAATCGGAGGGACCCGATGAAGCGCAAGAACACCGAACCATACATCCGCCTCACTCAGCCACTGGTCCGTGACTCGGGTGAGCTGCGCCCGGCGAGCTGGGAGGAGGCGCTGGAGCGCGCGGCCGCCGGGTTCCGGCGCACGCTCGAAACCAAGGGACCCGAGGCCTTCGGCATGTTCTCCTGTGCCAGGGCGACCAACGAGATGAACTACGTGGCGCAGAAGTTCACGCGCTCGGTGATCGGCACGAACAACGTCGACTCGTGCAACCGCACCTGTCACGCGCCGAGCGTCGCCGGGCTGGCGCGGGTGTTCGACAGCGGCGGCGGGACGTCGTCGTACCAGGAGATCGAGGACGCCGACGTCATCGTCGTCTGGGGTGGCAATCCGCGGGAGGCGCACCCGATCTTCTTCCAGCACGTGCTCAAGGCCGTCCATCGCGGCGCCGAACTGTTCGTCATCGACCCACGCCGGACCAGCACCGCGAGCTGGGCGCACCGGCAGCTTCAGCTGCACGTCGGCACGGACATCCCGCTGGCGCACGCGGTCGCCCGCGAGATCATCCACTCCGGACTGGCCAACACCGGCTTCATCGAACGTGCCACCGAGGGGTTCGCCGAGTTCGCGGCCTCGGTCGAGCCTTGGACACTCGAGGTCGCGGAGGAGGTCACCGGTGTCCCGGCCGAGCTGATCCGCGAACTCGCGCACACCTACGCCCGCGCGGATCGAGGTCAGCTGTCGTGGACGCTCGGGATCACCGAGCACCACAACGGCACGGACAACGTGCTGTCCCTGATCAATCTCGCGCTGCTGGCCGGTCACGTCGGCCGGTACGGGGCCGGGTTGAACCCCTTGCGCGGGCAGAACAACGTCCAGGGTGGCGGGGACATGGGCGCGATCCCGGACCGGCTGCCCGGCTTCCAGAACCTCCTCGACGCGGACGTACGGGCGAAGTTCGACGCGGCGTGGGGCTCGGACATCCCACCGCGCAAGGGGCTCAACCTCACGCAGATGCTCGACGCGATGGAGCGCGGCGAGCTGACCTGCGTCTACATCATCGGGGAGAACCCGGTGCAGTCGGAGGCGGACTGCGAGCACACGATCAAGCGTCTGTCCACTGTGGAGTTACTAGTGGTGCAGGACATCTTCCTCACCAAGACCGCTCAGCTGGCCGACGTCGTGCTGCCGGCTTCGGCGGCCTGGTGCGAATCCGACGGCACCTTCACCAACAGTGAACGCCGGGTGCAGCGCGTCCGCAAGGCACTCGAACCGCCGGAGGGCGCTCGCGACGACATCCAGTTGCTGTGCGAACTGGCCCGGCGTCTGGGCCACGACTGGAACTACCAGGGTGGCGAGGACGTCTGGAACGAGCTCCGGACGCTGTCGCCGATGCACGCCGGCATGAGTTACGCGCGGCTGGAGGAGCTCGGCGGAATCCAGTGGCCCTGCTATCGCGAGGACGAACTCGAACCGACCTTCCTGCACGGGCGCCTCTGGGAGGAGGACCCGGCGAAACGCGGCCGTCCGGCGCCGTTCACCGTGATCGCGCACAGCCCGCCGGTGGATCTGCTCACCGAGGACTTCCCGATCCGGCTGACCACCGGCAGGCGGCTGGATTCCTACAACACCGGCGTCCAGTCCGGCGGGTTCCCCTCGCCGCTGCGTCGTGGGGAGACACTCGACCTGTGCTTGGCCGACGCCGTCGAACTCGGCGTCGTCGAGGACGAGGTCGTGCGGATCTCCTCCCGCCGTGGCGAGATCGAGGCGCCGGTCCGGATCGACGAGGGACTGCGTCCGGGGCTGGCGTTCATGACCTTCCACTTCCCGGACGAGATCGACGTCAACGTCATCACCATCGAGGCGACCTGTCCGGTCGCGGGCACGGCCGAGTACAAGGCCGCCGCGATCCGGGTCGAGAAGCTGCCCGCCACCGTGTGAGGAGTCCGGAATGGACCTGCGCTTCCTGAACGCCGAACCGACGGACGCCGAGCGGGTGGCGGTCGACGCGCTCGGAGCCGGAGGCCGCGATCAGCTGCTTCCCGCGTTGCACGCCGTGAACGACCGGATCGGCTGGATCAGCCAGGGAGCGCTGAACCACATTTGCCGTCGGCTGAACGTCCCTCCGGCCGAGGCATACGGTGTCGCCAGCTTCTACGCGCTGTTCTCGCTCAAGGAACGGCCGCCGCGTGTCGTCCACGTGTGCACGGACCTGGCGTGCCGGGTCAACGGCGCGGAAGCGCTGGCCGACGCGCTGACCGGGACCGCAGGCGCCGCGGGGTTCACCTGGCACCGCAGTCCGTGCCTCGGTGTCTGCGAACGCGCCCCCGCGGCGCTGGCCTTCGAGGCGGGCGATTCCGCCGAAGAACGGCTGCTCGCCCCGGCGACCGCGGGTGAGGTCGTTCGCGCCGCGGCCGGTGAGTCCGAAGTGGACGAAGCGCCGGTTTCCGTTCCGCAGCAAGGAGAGCCGGAGCTACGGCTGTTGCGCCGGGTAGGCGTCGTCGATCCGGAGAGCTTGGACGCCTATCGAGCGTCCGGTGGCTACGCGGCGTTGAGGAACGCGCTTCTGCTCGGACCGGCCGGCGTCATCCGCGAAGTGACCGATTCGGGGCTGATGGGCCGTGGCGGGGCGGCGTTCCCGACCGGCCGGAAGTGGGACGCCACGGCGAGGCAACCGGTGCGAACCCGGTACCTCGTCTGCAACGCTGACGAGAGCGAACCGGGCACGTTCAAGGATCGCGTGCTGATCGAGGGGGACCCGTTCGCGCTCGTCGAGGCGATGACGATCGCGGCTTTCGCCATCGGCGCGCAGAAGGGATACGTCTACCTTCGCGGTGAGTACCCGCGCGCGCTGAAGGTGCTGCGCAACGCCATCGATGTCGCCCGCGAACGAGGGTTCCTTGGCGAGGACATCATGGGGCGTCGAGGTTTCTCGTTCGACATCGAGATCAGGCGGGGAGCGGGCGCGTACATCTGCGGTGAGGAAACGGCGATCTTCAACTCGATCGAAGGCTTCCGCGGCGAGCCGAGGACCAAACCGCCGTTCCCGGTGGAGAAGGGTCTGTTCGGCAAGCCGACGGTGGTGAACAACGTCGAGACCCTGGTCAACGTCCCGCTGATCCTCACCGAGGGCGGCGAGGCCTACCGCCGCATCGGGACCGGGCGCTCGTCCGGGCCGAAGCTGTTCTGCCTGTCCGGCAACGTCCGGCGTCCCGGCGTGTACGAGGTGCCGTTCGGAACGACGCTGGCCGAACTGCTCGACCTGGCCGGGGGAGTGCCGGAGGGCCGGGAACTCCGGGCGATCCTGCTGGGCGGCGCGGCGGGTGGTTTCGTGCGCCCGGACGAGACGGGCTTGCCGTTGACCATGGAAGACGCCCGCGCGGCAGGCACCACCCTCGGTTCGGGTGTCGTGCTGATGCTGGACGATCAGGCCGACCTCGGCGGGTTCCTGCTGCGGATCGCGGCGTTCTTCCGGGACGAGTCGTGCGGGCAGTGTGTGCCGTGCCGGATCGGGACCGTGCGGCAGGAAGAGACGCTGCACCGGATCGTCGGCGGTCGCGGCCTGAGTACCGGCGGGGATGATCTCGTGCTCCTGCGCGAAGTCGGCCAGGTGATGCGGGATTCGTCCATCTGCGGACTGGGCCAGACCGCCTGGAACGCCATCGAGTCGGCGATCGACCGGCTGGGCGCGCTGGAGGGGCAGTCATGACCATCGTCGAAATAGGACTTCCGCGACGGCTCGTCGAGTTCACTGTGGACGGTGAGGCCGTCTGTGTTCCCGAAGGATCGACGATTCTTGACGCCTGTGCCGCGGCGGGCAAGAACGTCCCGACGCTCTGTTACGGCGACACCCTCGAACCGGCGAACGCCTGCCGGGTCTGCATGGTGGAGGTCGAGGGTTCGCGCACACTCGTGCCGTCGTGCTCCCGCAAGGCGGAACCGGGCATGGTGGTGCGGACCGAGACCGATCGGACGCGGCTCAGCCGCAAGGTGGTGCTCGAACTCCTCGCTTCGGCGACGGATCTGTCCACCACACCCGACGTCGCGGGCTGGATGGCCGAAAGCGGTGCGGAGCCCGAGCGTTTCGGGCCGCCCGCACCGCCTGCGGACGACCGAGACGAGCGGCGCCCGGGAGAACACGAGATCCCGGACGGGATGACGGCGGCGACGGTGCGCCAACCGATCAAAGTGGACAACGAGCTCTACGTCCGCGACTACGGGAAATGCATTCAGTGCTACAAGTGCGTCGACGCGTGCGGGGAGCAGTGGCAGAACACCTTTGCGATCACCATGGCGGGGAGAGGCTTCGATGCGCGGATCTCGACGGAGTTCGCGAACCCGCTGCCGGACAGTGCGTGTGTCTACTGTGGAAACTGTATCGAGGTCTGCCCGACCGGTGCGCTGAGCTTCAAACGCGAGCACGACAAACGCGAGGACGGCACCTGGGACGAGTCCCGGCAGACCGCGACGACCACCGTCTGCACCTTCTGCGGCGTCGGCTGCAACCTCACCCTGCATGTCCAGGACAACGAGATCGTCAAGGTCACCTCTCCGCACGAGAGTTCGGTGACACACGGCAACCTCTGCATCAAGGGCCGCTTCGGCTGGCAACACGTCCAGAACCGCTGAAGGGTACCTACTGGATTGTGGCCTTCCCCAAGTACATGAAGGCCCCCTTCACTGCGCTAGGCGCAAGGAAGGACCCCTTCACGTACTTCAACCGACCAAGGCGCCAGAAAGCGTTGGTCGGCGTGGTCGTGAGTGTCGTTTCGGGTTCTTGAGGGGTAGGGCAAGCGTGGCGTATGGGTCGCGGCGCTCTCCGGTCCGTGAAGGCCTCCTTGCCTACTCTGAGGGTAGTGAAGGGGCCCTTCAGTGCCCGCCGGTGTGGTCCCTGGTGACAGTGGGACGGCTGTGACGCCAGGCGTCGCGAAGTGGCTTTCGCGACACGCCACCTTTGCCTTACCCCTCGATAGAACCCGAAACGCCACTCACGACCGCCCGCGCCGGATGGCCACTGGAGTCCCCCCCCCCTGTGCTCCCTGCCGCCCGTTGACCGAGGACAGGTCAGCGGGCTATTCTCGATATACGAAAGAAAGTTTCCGCATAGCGAAATTGCAGAGGTTTCGATGGCTGATCTTGCCGGTTCGCGTCATGCGCTGCCGTACGTGCTGAACCTGTCGCTGGTCTTCGCCGAGTTGCCGCTGCTCGACCGTGCGGAGGCGGCGCGCGCGGCGGGCTTCACCGCGGTCGAGTACTGGTGGCCCTTCGAGACGGCGGTGCCGGACGCCGCCGAGGTCGACGCGTTCGTGGCGTCGGTCGAGCGAGCGGGCGTCGTGGTGACCGGGCTGAACTTCTTCCCGGGCGACATGGCGGGCGGTGATCGCGGCCTGGTCACCTGGACCGGGCGCGAAGACGAGTTCGCGCACAGTGTCGCGTCCGCGATCGATCTCGGTGAGCGGCTCGGCTGCCGCCGGTTCAACGCGCTCTACGGCAACCGGATCGACGGCGCGGACCTGGCAGGGCAGGACAAGCTCGGCCTGTCGAATCTGGCGCTCGCGTCGGACGCGGCCGCGCGGATCGACGCGGAAATCGTCCTGGAGCCGTTGTCGGGCGCGGAAAAGTATCCACTGAAGACCGCGGACGACGTGCTGAAGGTGCTCGACGAACTCGGGCGGGACAACGTGAAGCTGCTGGCCGACCTGTACCACCTGGCGGTCAACGGTGACGACCTCGACACGGTCACGACCGTCCACACCGGACGGATCGGCCATGTGCAGATCGCCGATGCCCCAGGGCGGCACCAGCCGGGGACCGGAACGCTGGACATCGAGGGATACCTGGAAAAGCTGCAGACGGCGGGCTACCGCGGGCAGGTCGGCGTGGAGTACAAACCCGACGGGCCGAGCGCGGATTCGCTGTCGTGGCTGCCTTTCGAACGAAGGGGACGGGCATGACCAAGCTGGGATTCATCGGCCTGGGGATCATGGGCGGGCCGATGGCGGGACATCTCGTCGCCGCCGGCCACGAGGTGAGTGGATTCGACACGAACGCCGACGCGCTCGCGAGGCTGGAAGCCGCGGGCGGCCGGGCCGCGAACGGGGTGACGGACGCCGTGTCCGGCGCGGAAGTCGTCATCACCATGCTGCCGAACCATCCGCAGGTCGAGGCTGTCGCGCTGGCGGCGGGAGGGGTGCTGGAATCGGCGAAGCCGGGCACCTTGCTGATCGACATGAGCACGATCCGGCCGGAGACCTCCATCGAGGTGGCCGAGCAGGCGGGCGAACGGGAGATCCGCGTGCTGGACGCACCCGTTTCCGGCGGCCAGGCCGGTGCCGAACAGGCGGCACTGTCCATTATGGTCGGTGGCGACGAAGCGGACTTCGCCGCCGCGCTCCCGATCCTGGAGTCGGTCGGCAAGACGATCGTCCATGTCGGACCGCACGGCGCAGGCCAGGTCGTCAAGGCGGCGAACCAGCTTGTGGTCGGCGGGACGTACGGACTGATCGCCGAAGCCATCGTGCTGCTCGAGGCCTCGGGTGTGGACGCCGGCGTCGGGCTGGACGTCCTCGCGGGCGGCCTGGCGGGCAGCCGGATCCTCGAACTCAAGCGGAAGTCGATGGTGGCGCGGGAATTCGCGCCGGGCTTCCGGATCGACCTGCACCACAAGGACATGGGCATCGCGCTCGCCGCCGCCAGGCAGGCCGAGGTCGCGTTGCCGCTCACCGGGCTGGTCGCCCAGCTCGTCGCCGCCGGACGGGCGATGGGTCACGGCTCGCTCGATCACTCCGCCCTGCTCAAGGTCGTCGAAACGCTGTCCGGCGCGGAAAACAAGGAGTGACGCATGCCAAGAATCCCCGCCATGCAGGCCGTCGTCGACGTCCTGGTCAGTGAAGGCGTCGATACCGCGTTCGGTTGCCCCGGCGCCGCGATCCTCCCGCTGTACCACGCGATGCAGGACAGCGGCATCGAGCATCTGATCGTGCGCCACGAAGAGGGCGCGACCCATATGGCCGACGGCTGGGCGCGGACCACCGGCAACGTCGGCGTCGCGATCGGCACTTCGGGCCCGGCCGGGACGAACATGATCACCGGGCTCTACACCGCGCAGGCCGACTCGATCCCGATCCTGTGCATCACCGGGCAGGCCGACTCGCGGAAGCTGCACACCGAGGCGTTCCAGGCCGTCGATATCGTCGAGATCGCCAAACCGGTGACGAAGTGGGCCGTTCAGGTCAAGGAAGCGGCTCAGCTGCCGTGGGTGTTCCGCGAGGCGTTCCGGATCGCGCGGTCCGGCCGTCCCGGGCCGGTGCTGATCGACCTGCCGATCGACGTCCAGCGGCAGGAGATCGAATGGGACTCGAGCATCGATTCGCCGCTGCCGGTCACAAAGGCGACACCGTCACCGGCCAGGGTCGAGCGAGCGCTGGACCTCCTGCTGGCCGCCGAACGGCCGCTGATCCTCGCGGGCGGCGGCGTGGTGCTCGGCGACGCGAGCGACCGGCTGCGGACCGCGGCCGAACTGCTCGGCGTCCCGGTCGGCGTGACGTTGATGGGCAAGGGGACCTTCCCCGAGGACCACGAACTGTTCGCCGGCATGGCGGGCATCCAGACCTCGCAGCGGTGGGCGAACGCGGCCTTCCTCGAAGCGGACCTGGTGCTGGCGCTGGGAGCGCGGTTCGGCGACCGGCACACCGGTGACCTCGACGTGTACCGGGGCGACCGGAAGTTCATCCACGTCGACATCGAGCCGACGCAGCTGGGCAAGGTGTTCGGGCCGGACCTCGGCATCGTGTCGGATACGGGTGCTTTCCTGGACGCGCTGATCGAGGCGGCGCCGAAACGTGCTCCGGCGCGGGATCGGGCGTGGCCGCGACGGATCGGCGAACTCAAGGAGAGCCTGCCGCGCCGTGAGGACTTCGAGGACACGCCGATCAAGGCGCCCCGGGTGTTCAAGGAGATCAACGAGTTCTACGGCGAGGACGCCTACTTCGTCACCGCGATCGGGCTGTACCAGATCTGGTCCGGTCAGTTCCAGCGCGCGCACAAGCCGCGGCACTACCAGGTGTGCGGCCAGGCCGGTCCGCTCGGCTGGGAGATCCCGGCGGCGATCGGGGTCAAGAAGGCGAAACCGGAGGCGGAGGTCGTCGGCGTCGTCGGGGACTACTCGTTCCAGTTCCTCGTGGAGGAGCTGGCGGTGGCCGCGCAGTACGACGTCGGGTTCGTGCTGATCATGCTGAACAACGAGTATCTCGGGCTCATCCGGCAGGCCGAGACCGGCTACGAGATGAACTTCGAGGTCGACATCCACTACGACAAGATCGGCACGGACAACGTGAAGGTCATGGAGGCCTACGGCTGCTCCGGCACCCGCGTCACCGAGCCGGGCGAGATCCGGACGTCGCTGGAGTGGGCGCGCAAGGAGGCCGAGCGGACGTCGCGGCCGGTGCTGGTGGAGATCATGATCGAACGCGAAGGGAACGCCGCGATGGGCAAGGCGCTCGACAGCGTCGTCGAGTTCGAGCCGATCGCGGGCTGAACGACGGTGTCCCGGCACGCCTGAAGCTGCCGGGACACCGTCTCGCGATCAGGCCTTGCCCTGATCATTGCTCAGCCACTTCTCCGGCCGGACGCGGACCAGCACGGAGTTGTCGCTGAGCGCGCCGTCGACGTACTTCGTGCCCTCTTCGCCGGGCAGGTAGCGCTGCGCGATCTTCAGCGCCTGCTCCCTGGTCGGCGGCGTGTCGTTCGCGATGACCGGACCCTCGGCCGTCACGTACTTGTACGGCAGCGTCTCCGACTGGGCGACCAGGCTGAGCCTGCCCGCCTTCTTGATCGTCTTGTCCTTGACCGAACCGCCGTCCATCCAGATGAGGAGTTCCCCGCCGGGCTCGTAGTCGTACCAGACCGGTACGGCCAGCGGCGCCCGTCCTTCCCGCTCCACGGCCAAGACCCCGATGTGGACCTCGCTCAGGAAGGCTTCCCGTTCCTCGGCGGTCATGACGAAAGACGACATCCGTGTCTCGCTTCTCTCGGTTGATGATCTACGAGAAGCGACAACGCGTGCGGGCGTCAGGACATTCCGGGCACCCCGCCCCCGCAATTCGTCACCTACTTGCGTCCTGGCAAGTAGGTGACGAATTGCGGATGGGTCACGGGGCCGGGGAAGTGGTGGTGCTGGTCGGGCTCGTCTCGCCGGTGTCGCCGGCCGGGGTCGAGGAGGGCGGCGGAGTGGTCGTGGTGCTGGACGGCGGAGGCGTCGAGGACGGGGGCGTCGAAGACGGAGGGGTGCTCGAAGGCGGTGTCGACGAGGGAGGCGTCGACGAAGGCGGCGTGCTGCTCGGCTTCGAGGGCGAACTGCTGCTCGGCGGCGTGGTGCTGCTCGGCGGCTGCGACGTGCCGGGCAGCGGGGCCGGCGGCGTGGTCGTACCGGGCGGGGGAGTGCCGGGCAGGGTCGGCACCGGGACCTGGCCGCCCGGCGTGCCTGCGGCGACGTCCTGGGAATCGGGGGCGCCGACGGGGACCTGGCTGTCCGGCATCGTCGCGACGCCACCGCGGTAGGCCACCGCCCAGCGGATCACGGTGTCCACATAGGACAGTGAATGGTTGTAGCGGTACACGGCCACGCGCTGGGTCTGCTCGGACGTCAGGTCGACGCCGCCGGAGCAGAGGTAGCGGCCCGAGCCCAGCGTCGCGTCGTAGATGTTGTTCGGGTTCGACTCGCCGTCACCGTTGCCGTCGGAGGCGTAGCCCTTCCACGTCGACGGGATGAACTGCGTCGGCCCGACGGCGCGGTCCCATACCGCGTCACCGTCGTACTTGCCACCGTCGGTGTCGGGGATCGCGGCGAAGGGTCCGGCGCCGTTGAGCTGCGGGCCTCGAATGGGTTCGAGGGTGTCGCCCTTGGCGTCGACGTAGCCGCCGCGCGCGTGGTTCGATTCGATGCGGCCGATGCTGGCGATCAGCGCCCAGTCGATGTGGCAGCCGGGCAGTTCCTTCGCGAGGATGTCGGCCGCGTTCTTGTACGCCTTCATCATGCTGGCGGGGATGCCGAGCGCTCCCGACGGCGCGAACGAGCCGCCGACGTTGCCGGTGCCGCCGGGGACGATCAGCGGATCCGGGTTGGGCGGCTCGGGGAGGCTGCCGTCGACGGCGATCTCCGGGACCGTGCCCACCGGCGGCTGCCAGGCCGCGGCCTGGTTCTGCGGTGCCGACGGTTTCGGCGCGGCGATCGGGGTGTCGGGACCGGCCGACGCGGTGACCGCGGGCAGGACGGCGAGTGCGCCACCGGCGAGCGCGAAGGCCGTCCGGTGCCGGGCGGACAACCTGTCCGTCTGTCGAGGGCGGTGCTTCGGCATGTTCTCTCCCGCTAGGTCGACTCCGGGCAAAACTATCCGATACAACCGAATTTCGGGGACGACGCAACGAAAAACCCGCGAACCTGTCGAGTTTTCGTCCGCCCGGCACAAGACCTTCGTAGTGAAGTTGTCAATTTCACGCTGAGTTCACCGAAACGTCAGCAGAATCATCGGTCGCTTCGAGGGCGTGGTCTGAACCGCGTGCAAAGAAGCCTTTGCACAATCTCCTTTGCACGGCTACCTTGGTGTCATGACCGGTCCGCCGCCCCCCGAAGAGATCGCCGACGCCGCCGTGCTGAAGGCGGTGATGCATCCGTTGCGCCGCCGCATCATGGAGGCCTTGGGCCGCGGGCCCGCGACGGCGACGAAGCTGGCCAAGGAACTGGGGGAGAGTTCGGGCGCGACCAGCTATCACCTGCGGGAACTGGCGAAGTACGACTTCGTCGAGGAGGCGCCGGAACTCGCGCACGGCAAGGAGCGCTGGTGGCGTGCCCGGCAACGTGACATCCGCTGGCCCCGGCACAGCGAGCAGAACGACGAGATGCGCGCGGTGTTCGACGAGGCGCAGCGCGCCGCGTTCACCGAGGACCTCGAGCAGATGGCGCGTTTCCTCGATCGTCGCGGTGAGCTGGGCGAATGGGGTGACGCGCTGGTGTTCTCGCGCGGCGCGGTCCACGTGAACCTCGAAGAGCTCAAGCAGTTCTGGGAGGAGTACCTGGACCTGCTGCGCCGCTATTGGCGGCCGGAACCGGGCCCTGGCGCGCGGAAGGTGTTCGTGCGCTGGACGGCGTTCCCGGATCCCGACGGGGAGGTGCAGGAAGGGAAGTGAAAACCGGTGGGAGAGCGGCCACTCGACCACCGGTAACGCGTCACCACGCCGGACGGCGTGTCTTCACGAACGACTCCACATGCGAAGGGGGAGCAGCATGCTGCTCTGGAAAAGAATCGCGGCCGTCGGCGCCGCGGCGAGTCTGCTCGCGGCGGGGACCGCGACGGCCGCGCAACCGCCGGACGGGGTATCCCGGGCGGACGCCACCATCCGCTACACCGAGTACGGCATTCCGCATATCGTCGCGAACGACTGGGCGAACCTGGGCTTCGGACAGGGGTACGCCGCGGCCAAGGACAACCTCTGCGCGATCGCGGACGTCGCGATCACCACACGGGCGGAGCGTTCCCGCTGGCTCGGCCCGGACGCGCCGCCGACGAGCGGGGTGAGCCAGGCGAGTTCGAACCTCGCGAGCGACCTGTACTTCCAAGGTCTGAACGAAAGCGGCGTGCTCGAGCGGCTGCTGTCGGAGCCCGCGCCCCGAGGGCCGTACCGCGAGGTCCGCGAGCTGATCCGCGGTTACGCCGAGGGGGTCAACAAGTACCTGCGCACCGGCGAGATCACCGACCCGGCCTGCCGGGGTGCCGGCTGGCTGAAACCGGTCACCGAACTGGACGTGTACCGGCACAGCCACGCGGTCGGCATGATCTTCGGACAGGGCGGGGTCGCGGATTCGATCACCGCGTCGCTGCCCGGTGCACCGCCGGCGGGCGCCGGTACCGAGCAGATGCTCGGGGAGACCGGGATCGGCAGCAATGCGATCGCGATCGGCTCGGCCGCGTCGGCGAACGGCCGCGGTGTCTCGCTGGCCAACCCGCATCTGCCATGGCAGCTGAGCGGGACCAGGCTGTGGCAGTCGCAGCTGAGCCTGCCGGGCAAACTCAACGTCAGCGGCGCCGGAATCCCCGGTATCCCGATGATGTGGCTGGGACACAACGAAACCGCCGCCTGGAGCGGCACGGCCACCGACACGACCCGCACGTACACGCTGTTCGAACTGAAGCTCGTACCCGGATCGCCGACGACCTACCTGGTCGACGGGAAGCCCGAGAAGATGCGGCGCGCCGACGTGAGTGTCCTGTCCCGTAAGACGGACGGGACCTTGGAGCGCGTCGCACGTCCACAGTGGACGACGAGGTACGGTCCGGTGACGACCCGGCTCGGGCAGCGGGAACTGCCGTGGACGGCGTCGAGCGCTTTCGCGATCGCGGACGCCAACGCGGGGAACCTCGGCATGACGAACTCGATGTTCGCGATCGCCCGCGGCCGGACGGCGGGGGAGATGATCGGCGCGGTCCGCGAGACGCAAGGGCTGCCGTGGATGAACATCCTCGCCACCGACGATCGCGGCCGGGTGGAGTACAGCCAGATCCACGGTGTCCCGCACGTCACCGATGAGAAGGCGGCGCGCTGCAACACCCCGCTGGGCAAGGAACTGTTCGACGCCGACGGTGTCGCGGTGCTCGACGGCTCCAGGACGGCCTGCGCGTGGGGCCGCGACCGTGACGCGCTGAGGCCGGGCGTCTTCGGCCCGTCCAGCCTGCCGCACCTGAGCCGCGCCGACTACCTGGCGAACTCGAACGACAGTTACTGGCTGTTCAACCCCGCCGAGCCGAAGACCGGCTTCCCCAGGATCGTGGGACCGGTTCGCAACGAACAGAACATGCGGACGCGGGGCGGCTTCGTCGAGATCGCCGATCAGCTGAAGAAAGGCGGCTTCACGGGGCAGGCGATGCGGGACCTGATGTTCTCGCACCGGGATCACGCCGCCGAACTCGTGCGGGCCGACGTCGTCGCGATGTGCGCCGCGATGCCGGGAACGGACGCCGCGTGCGCCGCGCTGGCGGGCTGGGACGGTCGTTCCGACGCCGACAGCCGGGGCGCGCTGCTGTTCGACCGGTTCTGGTCCACTGTGGATCGTCTGGGGCCGTCGATCTGGAAGGTCCCGTTCGACGTCAAGGATCCGGTCCACACGCCGAACACCCTCGACACGGCGAACGCCGCGATCCGCAAAGCACTCACCGACGCCGTCGCGGAACTGAACGCGGCGAAGATCCCGCTTGACGCGCGGTATGGCGACAACCACTACGTCGTCCGCGAAGGCCGGAAGATCCCGCTGGGCGGCGGAACCGCCGGACGTGGCGTGTACGACTCCCTTGGCGGGCCATGGGATCCGGCCCGCGGGTACACCGAGTTCACGCACGGCGGGACGTACCTGCACGTCGTGGCGTTCAACGGCACCGGTTGCCCGGACACGACGACGCTGCTGACCTACTCGCAGTCCGCGAACCCGAAGTCCGCGCACCACAGCGACCAGACGGAGCTGTACTCGCGCAAGCAGTGGGTCACCGAACGGTACTGCGAGAAGGACATTCTCGCGTCGCCGTCGCTCGACGTGGTCCGGGTGAGCAGGCGATGATCGGCGCGCTGCTCGCGGCCGCCGTCGTGGTGGTCTCCTCACCGGTGCCCGCCGCCGCTCCGGACGACGACGTCACGTTCACCAGTCACGGCGTCACCTTGCACGGGACGGTGGTCGCTCCGGAGGGCGACGGCCCGGCGCCGGGCATCGTCATGGTGCACGGCTCCGGCGAACACGACCGGGACGACTACCGCACCGAGGCGGAAGCCTTCGCCAAGGCGGGGATCGCGACCCTGATCTACGACAAGCGGACCGAAGGTTACTCGCTGTTCGAGAGGGACTACTCGGTCCTCGCCGACGACGCGCTCGCCGCGGTGCAGGCGCTGCGCTCGCGCCCGGGCGTGGATCCCGCCCGTGTCGGGGTGTGGGGTTTGAGCGAGGGTGGCTGGGTCGCGCCGTTGGCGGCGTCGAAGTCGAAGGACGTCGCTTTCGCGGTCACTGTCGGTGCCAACGGGGTTTCGCCCGATCGTCAGCAGTCATGGGCCTTCGAGACCTATCTGCGGCGCGGCGGGGTCACCGGCTCGATGGTGGACATGGTGGCGTCGACGAACATGCGGACCCTCGCGGGCGCCGGGGTGTTCCCCGAGGCCGGATACGACCCGGTGCCGGTGCTCGAGAAGGTGCGGCAGCCGGTCCTCGGCCTGTGGGGCGAACTGGATCGGCTCACCCCGCCCGGCGAGGCCGTCCGGATCTTCCGGGAGACACTGGAACGGGCGGGGAACCGGCAGTACACGCTGAAGGTGTTCCCGCACGCCCAGCACGGGCTCCGGCGGACCACGGACGGTTTCGACAAGCTCGACGGTTTCGCCCCCGGCTACCTCGACCTCGTCGGGGCCTGGGTGAACGGAGTGAGGAACGAGCCGTCCGCCGATCCGCCGCCACCGCAGGCGAGCCAGAGTGTCGCGCTGGCACCGCTCGCCTGGTACGAGGCGCCGTGGTTGCAGATCGCGGTGTGGGCACTGGCGTTGCTGGCGTTCGCCGCGTACCCGGTGACGGCGTTGGTCGGTCGTCGCAAGGAAGTTCCGCTCGCGAGGCCCGCACGCTGGCTGGCGTCGACCGGCTTGCTGGCCACGGCGGGTTTCCTCGCCTACTACATCGCGCTGACGACGGGCGCCGCGATGGCGCCCGGTCCGGTCCTTTTCGGACGGACGTTGCCCTGGCTCGTCTTGCAGCTGGCCGCGATCGGTGTCGTCATCGCCGGTGTGGTGACGGCGGTTTCGTGGTGGCGGAAGAAGGAACGCGGGGGAGTCCGGGTCGGCCTGCTGGTGGCCGGAGCGGTGCTGTTCGTCCCGTGGGCGGTCCACTGGGGACTGCTGGTGCCGTGAGCTAAAAGCGGACGTGATCGCCGCGGTTCCGGCGGAAGTACATGATGGCCCCCTCCCTGCACCTAGGCGCAAGGAAGGGGTCCTTCATGTGCAGGGGGAGGTCCTTCACGCGCGGTCTCCCGGCGTGGGCGGCCGCGATCATGGCTTTCGCAGCCTCGCCTCGGAACTGGCCGAGAGCCTGGGTGCCGGGCGGCCACCCGGCACCCAGGCGAACGGAAGCCGCGTCACCACGCCCGAGGGCGTGTCTTCACGAACGGACCTCCGGGTCAGAAGATACTCAGGACTTCGGGGCGACGGCGAACCGGCGCAGCTCCAGTGCCGGGTTCTTGGCGCGTACCTCGGAGATCCGGTCGGCGGAGAGTTCCCCGGTCGCGGTTCCCGTGCGCTCGCCGAGCGAGGCGAGGACGACGCCCATCGGGTCGACGATCATGCTGTGCCCCGAGCCGGTGGGTGCGGCCTGTCCCGCCGCGACGAGGTAGATCGTGTTTTCGATCGCCCGCGCCCGGACCAGCGTGGTCCAGTGGTCCTCCTTGAGCGGGCCGGGCATCCACTCCGCGGGCAGCAGCACCGCGTCCGCGCCGGCGTCGACCAGACGGCGGGTGACTTCCGGGAACCTCAGGTCGTAGCACGTCTGGAGGCCGAACGTGATCCCGTCGACCTCGAACGTCTCCGGTGCTTCGATGTCACCGGGCCGGACGAGTTCCGATTCGCGGAAGCCGAAGGCGTCGTACAGATGGATCTTGCGGTAGAGCGCGGCGATCGCGCCGTCGGGACCGGCCGCGACCAGCGTGTTCGAGATCCGCTCGCCATCGGGGAGCGCTTCGTTGATGCCCGCGACGACGGTGATCTGCCGGTCTTTCGCGAGACCGCGCAGCTCGGTGACGAACGGTCCGTCGAGTTCTTCGGCCGAGGTCACGAATTCGCGGCTCATCGTCGGTACGGTGAACAGCGAGTACTCGGGCAGCACGATCACCCGCGCGCCGCGGTCGGCCGCTTCGCCGACGAGGGAGGAGACGCGCGCGAGGTTGGCTTCTTTGTCGTTGCCGGGCGCGAACTGCGCCACCGCGACGTGCACCATGGGACCCCTTCCAATAAGTGGAACTCTTGTATACATGATGGATACTTGACTGGTCCAGGTGTAGGCTCAGTCGCGGAAAGTAACGGCATAGAGGGGAAACGAGATGACTGTGACCGCCGAAGGGGGCGGCCCGGCGCGCGAGCGGGTCTACACGTGGCTGCGCGACGGAATCATCTCGGGCGAGTTGGAAGGCGGCCGTTTCCTCGACGAAATGTGGGTTTCCGGTGTCGTCGGCGTGTCAAGGACGCCGGTGCGCGAGGCGTTCCACCGGCTGGCGGCCGAGCGGTTCATCAGTCTCCTGCCGCGCAAGGGCGCTCAGGTGCGCACGGTCACCGCCAGGGAACTGGAAGAGGTCTACCAGAGCAGGCGGCTGATCGAAGGGCACGCCATCGCGGCACTCTGCGCGAACCGGGCGGGCGCTCCCGCCGAACTGCCCGAACTCATCGAAGCGATGGCGAGCGCCGGTGCCGAACGCGACTGGTTCGCCGTTTCGGGATTCGACCGCCGATTTCACCGAGCCATCGTGAACGCGGCGGGCAACACCGTCCTGACCGAGCTCTACGACACCCTGCGTTCGCGGCAGCAGCGGGTCACGGTCCGCGCGCTGGAGGCACGCCCGGAACGGCTGGCGGTGATCAACGAGGAACACCGGGCGCTGGTCGCCGCTCTGGACGACCACGACATTAAAGAGGCGTCACGGTTGCTGGAGGAGCATTTGCGGCCGGTGTCCGAAGTGATGTCGGTGCTGCCTCAGGAAGGCTGACCCGGCTGATCATGCGTCGCGCAGTGGATCCCGCCACCTTGTCTCGCCGCGGACGCCCGCGAACTCGGCGAGCGCCGGCCTTCTGGTTCGATGGAGCTGGACAGGGCGCGGGGTCTCCTGCGGGACGCGGTCGCGCCGGAACTGGACAGGGTGGGGGTCTGATGGGACTCGAGAAGGTCGTCGGCGTCATGCGTGACAACCTCACCGTCCGGCGCGTCTACGGCGAGCCTGTGGAGAACGACGGCGTCGTGATCATCCCGGCCGCGAACGTCGTCGGCGGCGGAGGCGGCGGGCACGGGGCCGAACAGGGCAAGGAAGGCGAGGGCGGCGGTTTCGTACTCGCCGCGCGACCGGTCGGGGCGTATGTGCTCAAAGGCGGTGACGTGCGCTGGGTCCCGGCGGTGGACGTGACCTTCCTCGGCGCGGTGTTCGCCGTCATGGTCGCGACGATCCACCGGGCTCGGCGCCGGTGATACCGGTGAGGATGAGATCGATCCCGGTGAGGAACTGCTCCCGATCGTCGTGCTCACGCACCTCGTCGGCGATCGACCGCAAGAACGGGAATTCGGCGGGATCGAGCTCTCCCCACGCGTTCGCCGCGGCGCGGAGGAATTCCGCGCGGTCCACGCCGGGCCCGAGCACCTTGGAGTTCGCGATGTTCTGACCCGCGGCGCCGAAGATGTAGTGCACCAGCGCCGAGGTCGCCGTGAACCAGGTGGCTTCGGGGGAGCCCAGCGCGCTGACCCGCCGCCCGATGCCTTCGAAGATCCGCGGCGTCACCGAGCCCCAAGGGCTGCGCGAGAGCTGGGCGGTGAGTTGCGCGGGCAGCCAAGGATGCCGGTCGATCGCGTCGAACAGGCCGAGCGCGATCGCGCGGATCTCCCGCAGGGGTGATCCTGTGGCCTCGATGGTCAGAGCGGCGCCGACGACGGACGCGGTCGCGGCGTCGAGCAGCGCGCCCTTGTTCGGCACATGCCAGTAGATCGCTCCCGGGCCGGTGGAGAGGCGTTCGGTCAGCGTCCGGAAGGTCAGCCCGCGCTCGCCCGCCGCGTCGAGCAGTTCGACGGCGGCCTCGACGATGCGCTCGCGGGACAGTGCCTCCGTGCGTGTCCGTGCCATGCCGTCATCCTGGCAGAGCGCCGTTCCGGATCGAGCGGACGCGGATGCGGTGAGTGTGGCCCGCCAAGGAACCGAGCGCGCTGGTGTGAGCCGTAGGGTGGGGGAGCCGGTATCGCGGGTCCGTGAAGGACTCCTTGAGGGACCCAGGGTCCCGAGGAAATTTGACCTTCACACCTTCCCCAGGTACGTGAACTCCAGTCAGGCGCTCACGTGAGTGGTCGCTGTCGTGGGGACATAAGAGCTCGGCGCCGGGCTCACGAACCCCGGGCCGAAATGCCGGCGAAGAAGCGTCGTCGGAGGCTCAGTCACCTGATACTTGCCCTGCTCACGACCCTTACTACCAGTCGAGGTGATGAGGCGCGGGCAGGCGGCTTTCGGGTTAGTTTGCCTGTATGGCGAAAAGCTCGGCGGTGGAGATCGAGGTCGGCGACCGGACGGTGCGCGTCTCCAACCCGGATCGCGTCTATTTCCCGGCGCGGGGCGAGACGAAGCTCGACCTCGTCCGGTACTACCTCGCGGTCGGTGACGGGATCGTACGGGCGCTGCGGGAACGGCCGTGCATGCTGCATCGGTTCCCGTCCGGGGTTTCGGGGGAGAAGGTCCACCAGAAACGGGTCCCGAACGGTGCCCCGGACTGGCTCCAGACCGTCCGCGTCGACTTCCCCTCCGGCAGGCACGCCTACGAACTGTGCGTCACGCATCCCGCCGACGTCATCTGGGCGGTGCAGATGTCGACCGTCGAGTTCCATCCGTGGAATTCCCGCCGCGCCGACACCGAACGCCCGGACGAGTGGCGGATCGACCTCGATCCGATGCCCGACTGCCCGTTCTCGACCGTGCGGAAGGTCGCCCACACCGTCCGCGAGATCCTGGACGAACTCGGCATCACCGGCTGGCCGAAGACCTCCGGCGGACACGGCCTGCACGTCTACGTCCGGATCGAACCGCGGTGGGGTTTCCGGGAGGTCCGGCGGGCGGCGCTCGCCTTCGCGCGCGAGGTCGAGCGCCGGATGCCCGGCGAGGTCACCACCACCTGGTGGCGAAAGGACCGGGACCCGGCGAAGCTGTTCGTGGACTACAACCAGAACGCCAGGGACCACACCATCGCGAGCGCCTACTCGGTCCGCGGCGTGCCCGAAGCCGTCGTCTCGACCCCGATCAGGTGGGACGAGATCGACGACGTCGAGCCGCGCGAGTTCACCATCGCCACCGTGCCCGCGCGCTTCGCCGAACTCGGAGACCTGCACGCGGGCATCGACGACACTGCATACTCGCTCGACACCCTGCTCGAGTGGGCCGACCGCGACGGGCTCGAAGCCGAGGATTAGCGCCCTGAGCCGTTACTCCGCACTCGCGTGATCAGAGGCGTAACTCGCGTGATCAGGCGCGTCACTTGCCGACGTACTCCGCCAGGTGCTCGCCGGTGAGCGTCGAAGCGGCCGCGACGAGATCGGACGGCGTGCCCTCGAAGACGATCTTGCCGCCGTCGTGGCCGGCACCCGGGCCGAGGTCGATGATCCAGTCGGCGTGCGCCATCACCGCCTGGTGGTGCTCGATCACGATCACCGATTTGCCCGCGTCGACGAGCCGGTCGAGCAGGCCGAGCAGGTTCTCGACGTCCGCGAGGTGCAGGCCGGTGGTCGGCTCGTCGAGGACGTAGACGCCGCCCTTGTCGCCCATGTGCGTCGCGAGCTTCAGCCGTTGCCGTTCACCGCCGGAGAGCGTGGTGAGCGGCTGGCCGAGGCTGAGGTAGCCGAGCCCGACGTCGTCGAGCCTGCTGAGGATCGCGTGTGCGGCAGGGATCCGCCCTTCGCCCTCGCCGAAGAACTTCACGGCCTCGGACACCGGCATTTCGAGTGCCTCGCTGATGTTCTTGCCGCCGAAGGTGTACTCCAGCACCGACGCCTGGAACCGCTTGCCCTCGCACTCCTCGCAAGTGGTCGCGGTACCGGCCATGATGCCGAGGTCGGTGTAGATGACGCCCGCGCCGTTGCAGGTCGGGCAGGCGCCCTCGGAGTTGGCGCTGAAC
The DNA here is from genome assembly GCF_003947325.1 of Amycolatopsis sp. WAC 01375. Taxonomy (NCBI): domain Bacteria; kingdom Bacillati; phylum Actinomycetota; class Actinomycetes; order Pseudonocardiales; family Pseudonocardiaceae; genus Amycolatopsis; species Amycolatopsis sp. WAC 01375. The sequence continues at coordinate 11,011 of NZ_QHHW01000015.1, read as the reverse complement.
AGCGCCGGCTTCACGCCGTTGGCCTTGGCGAAGGCCTTGCGGATCGGTTCCAGCAGGCCGGTGTAGGTGGCCGGGTTGCTCCGCCGCGAGCCGCGGATCGGCGTCTGGTCGACCGAGACCACGCCTTCGGCGGCGGGGATCGAGCCGTGGATCAGCGAACTCTTGCCGGAGCCCGCGACACCGGTGACGACACAGAGGACGCCGAGCGGCACGTCGACGTCCACGTTCCGGAGGTTGTGCCGGTCGGCGCCGCGGATCTCCAGTTTGCCGGTGGGTTTGCGAACGCTGTCCTTGAGCGCAGCCCGGTCGTCGAGGTGCCTTCCGGTGATGGTGTCGCTGGCGCGCAGGCCATCGACGGTGCCCTCGAAGCAGATCGTCCCGCCCGCGGTGCCCGCGCCGGGGCCGAGGTCGACGACGTGGTCGGCGATGGCGATCGTCTCCGGCTTGTGCTCGACGACCAGCACCGTGTTTCCCTTGTCGCGCAGCTGCTGGAGCAGGTTGTTCATCCGCTGGATGTCGTGCGGGTGCAGCCCGATGGTGGGTTCGTCGAAGACGTAGGTGACGTCGGTGAGCGACGATCCGAGGTGCCGGATCATCTTCGTGCGCTGCGCCTCACCACCCGAAAGCGTGCCGGACGGCCGGTCGAGGGAGAGGTAGCCGAGACCGATGTCGACGAAGGAGTCGAGGGTGTGCTGAAGCTTCTCCAGCAGCGGCGCGACCGACGGTTCCTTGAGCCCGCGGACCCAGTCGGCGAGGTCGCTGATCTGCATCTTGCAGGCGTCGGCGATGTTGATCCGCTTGATCTTCGAAGACCGCGCGAGCTCGCTGAGACGGCTCCCGTCGCATTCTGGGCAGACGGCGAACGTGACCGCCCGGTCCACGAACGTGCGGATATGCGGCTGCATCGCCTCGCGGTCCTTGGCCAGGAACGACTTCTGGATCGTGGGGATCAGCCCCGAGTAGGTCAGGTTGATGCCCTCGATCTTGAGCTTGACCGGCTCCTTGTAGAGCAGATCGTCCAGCTGCCTCTTGGTGTACTTCTTGATCGGCTTGTCCGGGTCGAAGAAGCCGCAGCCGCGGAGGATACGGCCGTACCAGCCGTCCATGGAGAACCCGGGGATCGTCAGCGCGTTCTCGTTGAGGGATTTGGTGTCGTCGTACAGGGCGGTGAGGTCGATGTCGTTGACCTTGCCCCGGCCCTCGCAGCGGGCGCACATCCCGCCGGTGATGCTGAACTCGCGGCGTTCCTTCGTGGTCCGTCCGGCCTTCTCGACGGTCACGGCGCCCGCGCCGGAGATCGAGGCGACGTTGAAGGAGAACGCCTGCGGCGAGCCGATATGCGGTTTGCCGATCCGGCTGAAGAGGATGCGCAGCATCGCGTAGGCGTCGGTGGCGGTGCCGACCGTGGAGCGGGGGTCGGAGCCCATCCGCTGCTGGTCGACGATGATCGCGGTGGTCAGGCCGTCGAGCACGTCGACCTCGGGCCTGGCCAGCGTCGGCATGAAGCCCTGCACGAAGGTGCTGTACGTCTCGTTGATCAGCCGCTGCGACTCGGCCGCGATCGTGTCGAAGACCAGTGAGCTCTTGCCGGACCCGGAGACACCGGTGAACACCGTCAGTCGTCGCTTCGGCAGCTCGACGGCGACGTTCTTGAGGTTGTTCTCGTTCGCGCCGAGTACACGGATCAGGTCGTGGCTGTCGGCGGGGTGTTCCTCGGGCGGCTGCGGCTTGGTGGTCTTGCGCATCGTCTCTCCATCCTCGTGTGGGCCGCGTGTACGTTCCGTCAGCCTCACCGGGCTCGATCTAACCAGCTTCGAGCCGTTCGTCCTCACTGGTGATCACGCTAGGTGAACGCGGCCCGCCGCCGCTTCTCGATTCCTGATCGGTCTCCACCGCCTGTTCAGACGCTCCAGCCCTCGCTCTTGGTCGCCTTCAGGTAGTCCTCGACCGGCGGGCCGACCGGCCTGCCCTCGTACTGCGTCGAGAGCACCACCGACGACCGGATCTCGCCGTGTTTGCCCAGCCGTTCGAAGAGACCTTCGAGATGTTCGAGCGACACGGCCCGCACCTTCAGCATGGTGCAGCGGTCGCCGCTGAGCCGGTGCAGTTCGACCACCTCGGGGTAGTCGTCGGATTTGCTGGTGCGCAGCAGGCAGCTGCCGAGCGAGCAGCGCATTTCGACGAACGCCTGGAGGTCGTACCCGGCACGGCGCGCGTCGACCTGGGCGCGGTACCCGGTGATGACACCCGCCTCCTCCAGCCGCCGGACCCGTTCGGCGACCGCCGGGGCGGAGAGGTTCACGCGGCGGCCCAGTTCCTTGAACGAGAGCCGCCCGTCGCTCTGGAGCGTTTCGACGAGCCGCCAGTCGAGGTCGTCCAGTGCTCTTTCCGATCGTAAGGTCATCGCGCCCGGATTCCTTTCATGATGCGCCTCGCACCCCCGCGAGGCCTTCGACAGCCTATTCGCCGAGGCGCCCGGAATCCCTAGATTCGAATCATGAAACCGATGTTCGCGCTCTTCATGGGCGTCGCCTGTCTCAGCACCGCGGTCGTCGGCCTGTCCACCACGGCGGCGTTGATCGTGGTCGAGCACGCCGGTGCCGCCTGGAGCGGGTTGCCGAACGCGGTGCTGGTGCTCGGTTCCGCCGCGGGTTCGCTGTCTTCGGGATCCCTGGCCGCTCGCTACGGCAGGCGCTTCGTCCTGGTGCTGATGTACGGGTCCGCGGTGGCGGGAGCGCTGATCTCGTTCGCCGGCGTGCTCGGCGGATCCGTGCTCGCGCTGGTGGCCGGGATGCCCTTGATCGGCTTCGGCAACAGCGGGGCCCAGCTCTCGCGGTACACGGCCGCGGATCTGTCGCCCGAGCATCGCAAGGGGTTCGCACTGTCCACAATGGTCTGGGCGGGGACCGTCGGCGCGGTGGCGGGGCCCGCCTTGATCGCGCCGGCCGCGGCGAAGGCCGAAGCCGCCGAACTGCCCGCGCTGTCCGGTCCGATCGCGGCCGGGGCGCTGGTCGTGGCCATCGCGGTGCTGGCCGTCGCCACCCTGCCGCGCGGCCTCGCCGCCCCGGAGGAGGGCGTGCCGAGGCGGGAGCGTATGTCCGTGCGGAATCCGGTGATCCTCGGGCCGCTCGTGGCGATGGTCGGCGCGCAGCTGGCCATGGTGGCGGTGATGACGATGACCCCGGTCCAGCTGCACCAGCACGGTCAGGGGCTCGACGTCGTCGGCTGGGTGCTGAGCGCCCATCTGGTCGGGATGTTCGCGCTGGCACCGTTGTCCGGCTGGATCGCCGACCGGTGGGGCGGCCGCACGGCCATCTTCGGCGGGATCGGCACGCTCACCGTCGCGGCGGTCACCGCGATCGGCGCCCCCGATTCGCATCACGTGGGAATCCCGTTCGCGATGTTCCTGCTGGGCTACGGCTGGAACCTGGTGTTCGTCGGCGGCAGCAGCATGCTCAGCCGCGATCTCCCGCCCGCGCAGCGGACGAGGGCGCAGGGCACGGTCGACGCCTTCGTCTGGGGGACGTCCGCGGCGGCGAGTCTGCTCGCCGGGCAGCTGTTCGGCCTGGGCGGATACGTTCTGGTCGCCGTCGCGGGCGGCCTGTGCGCGCTCGCCCCGCTCGCGGTGATCGGCCGCCGGGCGACCGCGCCGGAACCCGTTGAAAAAGCCGAACTCAGCTGATCTGCGAAACCCGGGGCCTGCCGTCATACTGCTTCACTCCGACACGAACGAACCCGTGATGACGCAGATCACGTGGGTGACCGATTCGGAGGGTCCTAGGGTGAAAGCAGACAAGGTGCGGGAGATCGGGGGTGCACGATGAGCGAGTTCGCGGTGAATCTGCGGGACCGGGTACGGCAGGCGAGGGAAGACGTCCAGATCGCCAAGCAGGCCTCGGACGAGGACAGGGCTTCGGCCGTCGGTGCCGACCTGGCCAACCTGGAGCGACTGGCCGCCGAGCACGGGGTGGAACTGCCTGAGCAGACCTCGGGTGACATCCGGGCGTGACCCCGGGTTCCGTACCGGTGATCGGCCTTTGACACCCTGGGGCGTGTGACCGAAAGCCTGAACCGGATCCGTGCCTTCCTGGCGGATCGCGAGCCGCCGACACCGTGCCTGGTGGTGGACACCGACCTGGTCGCGGAGCGGGCGGCCGCGGTCTCGGCGGCCTTCCCGGACGCGCTGATCCGGTACGCGGTCAAGGCGAATCCCACGCCAGGGGTCCTGGACGCGGTGCTGTCGGCCGGTGCGGGATTCGACGTGGCCGGAACGGCGGAGATCGAGCTGTGCCTGTCCCGTGGTGCGCGAGCGGCGGACCTGGCCTACGGCAACACGATCAAGAAGCCGGCGGACGTCGCCTTCGCGTACGAACGCGGAGTCCGTGAGTTCACCACGGACTCCGCCGGCGATCTGGCGAATCTGGTCGAGCACGCGCCCGGTTCGCTGGTCTCGGTCCGTTTGCTGACCGGCGGCCCGGATTCGGTGACGCCGTTCGGCCACAAGTTCGGCTGTGAACCGGAGGTGGCCGCCACCCTGCTCCGCCAGGCCGTGGAAGCCGGGCTGCGGCCGGGAATCGCGTTCCACGTGGGTTCGCAGCAGCCGGATCCGGCTGCATGGGAGATCGGGATCGCGACCGCGGCCAAGGTCGCCGCCGACGCCGGCGTCGGCTTGGAGCGGCTCAATATCGGCGGCGGGTTCGCCACCGAGCACCGGGAACCCGTGCCGTCGCTGACGGACTACGCGGGCGTGATCCACGCCGCCCTCGAAGCGCATCTGCCGGAGCCGGAGCTGCTGCTGGAGCCGGGCCGCGTGATCGTCGCCGACGCCGGGCTCATCAGGACCGAAGTCGTGCTGGTGACCACCCGGGCCGCCGCCGACGAACGCCGCTGGGTCTACCTCGACGTCGGCAGGTACAACGGAATGGCAGAGTGTGAGAACGAAGCTGTCGCGTATCGGCTGGAGCCCGTCGGCGTTAAGGGTCCGGAAGGGCCGGTGGTCCTCGCGGGGCCGACCTGCGATGGTGACGATGTGCTGTACCAGCGGACGCCGTGCGCGCTGCCGAGGTCGTTGAAGGCGGGTGACCGGTTGGACATCCCGGGCACCGGGGCGTACACCGCCAGCTACTCGTCCGTCGCCTTCAACGGAATCGAGCCGTTGCGCACCTATTGTGTGGGGAGGTTCGCCGATGCCGGGTGAAGTACCACTCGTCGGCCGGTTCGCCGGCCGCCACGTACTCGCGGAGTTCGAGGGGATCGAGCCGTCGCTGCTTGACGATGCCTCGCTCCTGAAGAAGACCCTCGCCGACGCGGTGACCGAGGCAGGGGCGACGGTCTGCGAAGTCGTGTCGCATTCCTTCGCCCCGCAAGGGGTCACCGTGCTCGCGCTGCTGGCCGAATCGCACGCCTCCGTGCACACCTACCCGGAGATCGGTTCGGTGTTCGTGGACGTGTTCACCTGCGGGGACCGGGCGGATCCGGAACGCGCGGTCGCGCTGCTGGCGAAGCTGCTCGGCGCCGGCACCGTCCGGATGTCCACTGTGGAACGAGGAGAGAACTGATGGCACAACGAGTGATCGTCGAGCCGATGGGCGCGGGGCTCACCCGGAACTGGGACGTCGACGAGGTCCTGTTCGAAGGCCGTACCGCGTTCCAGAACGTCCTCATCGGACGGACCGCGCAGGGGATCTCCCTCTTCTGCGACGACGAACGGCAGAGCACCGAACTGAGCCAGCTCGTCTACCACGAGGCGCTGATGGTCCCGTCGCTGCTGCTCGCCGAACGCGTCGAGCGGGTGCTGATCATCGGCTCCAGTGAAGGGGTCGCCTCCCAGCTCGCCGTCGCCGCCGGCGCCGAGGTGGTCGATCACGTCGACATCGACGCCGAAGCGGTGCGGGTTTGCGCCGAGCACCTTCCCTACGGTTACACCCTCGACGAGCTGGCCCGTGCCGAGCGCGGGGACGGGACGGTCCGCGTCCACTACCGCGACGGGTGGGAGTTCCTCGCCGAAGCTCAGGAGCGTGGGGACACCTACGACGTCGTCGTGATCGATCTGCCGGACGAGAACGACGATCCGGAGGCGCAGCACAACCGGCTGTACGGTGCCGACTTCCTGGCCCGGTGCACGGCACTGCTCTCCGACGGAGGAGTGGTCGGCTGCCAGGCGGGCTGCCCGACGCTGTGGCGCAATCAGACGCTGATCGCGTCGTGGCGCCGGTTCACCGAGTCGTTCGGGACCGTTCTCTACTACGGTTCGGACGAGCACGAGTGGGCCTTCCTGAGCGGCAGGGCCGACGTGCTCGACGATCCCGGCGCCCTCGTCGCGGAGCGGATCGGCAAGGCGGGGATCGGGGAGTCCACTATGGACGAAGACGCGCTGAGGGCGAACACGGTGCCGCCGTTCTCCCTGCGGCGTCACTGAGACCTCTCGCCGGGACGTAAGGCGAACGAAGTGACGGGCGACCGCTGGTAGGGCCGTTGGTCACCGGAACTGGGGACTTGTCCGCCGCGATGCGCGACCGTGCGGCCCTAGGGTGCGAGGGCGTCATCGGAAAGGCTTCACGCACAGGAAAGGGTGCGGTGAGGTCATGGCGCGTTTGGGCAGCCTTCTCGGGAAGAGCCGGTCGGTGCGGCCGAGTCTGCTTCCGTTGCTGGACTTGAGGTCCGCGGCGTTGACGTTGCGGTCCGGGCACGGGCTGGCCCCGACGGGGTCGGGCAGTGTCTGCTTCGTCGCGGAAGGCCGTCCGGGGCCGGGGACGGACGCGGAGATCGTCGCCGGTCTCGCCGGGGACACCGTCCGCCGCAACGTGGTCATCCACGACGCGCACGGACGGACGATCGTGCGCTGCTGGCGGGAGAACGGCGATCTCGGCTGGCTGCTCGACGACCTCGCCGACGTCAACGAGAGCCTGGCCCAGGCCGGGTTCGCGTCCTGGTTGCTGCATACGACGGTCGACTTCGCCGAGTTGCGGGACATGCGGCATCCGAGGCTGACCATGGTCTACCGCCGCGAGCGCGGCACCTTCTACCCGTACGCCCCGCGTGGGACCCGCGGCCGGGACAGGGCGACGGAACTGAAGATCCGCTCGTCGCTGACCCGGATCGTGCCGATGGAGCCGGACATCGGCCGGTGGCACCCGGTGTGACGGGTGCCGGTCAGCCGGGCGCGCCGCCGAGCCAGCCGCGCAGCCGTTGGACGCGCCGGTCCCGTGGGTTCCACCGGGACCGCTTGACGAAGGCCGCGCCGTCGAAATGCCGGATGGCGGTCAGGACCTCGTCGAGCAGAGAGGCGTGCGTCTCGGTTTTCGCCACGACTCTCGGCGCCCGCTCGCACTCGGCGGCGATCGATGCCCGGCGGGCGATGGCGTGCGTGCCGGGACGGCGGCGGGTTTCGCAGATCCTCGTGGTCACGTCCCGGTCCCCTCTCCATCGCCCCCGATCCGGTGGGCGTCACCTTTGACGATGAGGCACCGGGTGCCGTTCCGGTCACCGCCGAAGGTCGTGCCATCGAAGGCACAAAGACCTCTCTCGGTCGCCGGGCGGGTACGGCGGGTCACGGGTCGGCTTCGAAACGCCGAGTGGGCTGGAGACGGTGGGAGAATGCCCCGCCGGCGTCTCGCCTCCATTTCCGGGAATCGGCGAGATCACGATCGACGGAGAAGGTGTATGCCGAACCCGACGTTCCCGCAGCCCGAGTCCCCGGCCGCGACCCCGATCCGGGTGCTGCTCGTCGAGGACCACAAGATGGTGGCCGAAGCGCTGGGCGCGGCCTTCGAGGAATTTCCGGAGATCCACCTGGTGGCGTCGGTGGAGTCACTGGCGGGCGGGATGATCGCGGCGGAGAAGCACCTGCCCGACATCGTCCTGCTCGATCGGCGGCTGCCGGACGGCGACGGGATCGAAGCGATCGCCCGATTCCGCGCGATCTCGCCGTCGAGCAGGGTGCTCGTGCTGACCGGTGACGCGAACAGTGCCATCGTCGCCAGGATCCTGGAGGTCGGCGGGGCCGGGCTGTTGCTGAAATCCGGTCTCCTCGACGAATTGGTCGCGGCGATCCGGACCGTCGCGGCGGGCGACATGGTCATCGACCCGGAACTGCTCGGCGGCGCCTTGGCCATGCTGGCCGGGAGTTCCGGCAGGCTCGGGCCGTTGCTGACCCTGCGGGAGCGACAGGTGCTCTGCCTGATCGCGGAAGGCGCGGGAACCGATCGGATCGCCGAGGAGCTGCGGCTGGCCCGGAATACCGTGCGGAATCACGTGCAGCGGATCCTGGTGAAGACCGGCACCCATTCGAAACTCGAAGCGGTGGCTCATGCCCGCAAGAATGGCCTCCTCGAACGGCCGTAGCGGGGAGAGGTATCCGGGTGTCAAGCTGCACTATGGCCATGCTGCCATCGAAACGGACACCTGATCACCGCGGCGCTGTGCTGTTCGAGTTGTTCATGCACAGCGTCATCGACTACGCCATTTACCTGCTGGATGTCGACGGTCGCGTGATCAGCTGGAATCCGGGGGCGGAGCGGATCAAGGGGTATTCGGAGGACGAGATCCTCGGCCGCCATTTCTCCGTTTTCTACCCCGAGGACGACGTCGTCGCCGGTAAACCCACCTCGGAGCTGCTGATCGCCACTGAGCTGGGGAGTCACGAGGACGAGGGCTGGCGCGTCCGCCGCGGTGGTGAACGGTTCTGGGCCAACACCGTGATCACCGCGTTGCGGGATGAAGAGGGCCGCCTCGTCGGTTTCGGCAAAGTGACCCGCGATCTCACCGAACAACGGAAATCGCAGGAGGAGAAAGCCGAGCGGCGACAGGCGTTCGCGCATTTGGTTCGGGCGCAAGAAACCGAACGCCGTCGTATCGCGTGGGATGTTCACGACGATTCCATCCAGTCGATGATCGCGGTGAGCATGCGGTTGCAGATGCTCGCCGCGCAACGGCGGGATTCCGCATTGATGCAACTCGACGAAGCGATCCAAGGGGCGATCCGGCGGTTGCGGATCCTCGTCGCCCAATTGCGCCCGCCCGCGCTCAACGACGACGACCTGGTCGCATCCGTCCGCGACTATCTCGACGAGGTCGTCGCCGGCTGGGGGCTCGACCGCACGCTGCGGCACGATCTGCAGGTCCAGCCGCCGCCCGACCTCGTCGTCACGGTCTTCCGGATCCTTCAGGAGGCGTTGGTGAACGTGCGGAAACACGCGAACGCCACCTCCGTCGTGGTTTCGCTGACGGGACAGGACGGCGGTCTGCTGGCCAAGGTCGTCGACAACGGCGAGGGGATGAAGCCGGACTTCGAGAGTGCCCATGAGGTCTTGTCGGGCGAGCACATCGGAATGGCGTCGATGCGTGAACGTGCGGAAGCGGCGGAAGGATGGTTCCGGATTTCCAGCAGGCCCGGCGAAGGGACGTCGGTGGTCTTCTGGATTCCGCTGGGCCCTGCCGGGCCCGTGCGGGAATGACGGTCGCCCCTGGATCCGCGGGGAGTCGGAACGAAGGAGGCATCTCGATGTCGGAACCGGTGGCCAAGCGCGGGCCGAGAGACGCGGCGCGGGTGGGCGGGGCAATCGACGACGAGGGTCTGCAGCGGTTGCTGGAGGGGCTGAAAGCCGTTCGCGACGGTGATTTCAGCACCAGGCTGCCGCAGGTGGACGACGTCCTGATGAACGAGATGGCGGTCGTCTTCAACGGGATGGTCGACCAGCTGGCGCTGTTCACCTCCGAGGTCACCCGGGTCGCCCGCGAGGTGGGGACCGACGGGAAGCTCGGCGGGCAGGCGGCGGTGCCCTCGGTCTCGGGGACCTGGAAGGACCTCACCGATTCGGTGAACGCGATGGCAGGCAACCTCACCGGTCAGGTCCGCGACATCGCCGAGGTCGCGACCGCGGTGGCGAAAGGTGATCTGTCCCAGAAGATCACCGTCGACGTCAAGGGCGAGATGCTCGAGCTGAAGAACACGATCAACACGATGGTGGATCAGTTGTCGTCGTTCGCCGATGAGGTCACGCGGGTCGCGCGCGAGGTCGGCAGCGAGGGACGGCTTGGCGGGCAGGCGGAAGTCCCCGGTGTGGCGGGGACGTGGCGGGATCTGACGACGTCGGTGAACTTCATGGCGGGCAACCTGACCGATCAGGTGCGCTCGATCGCCGAGGTCACCACGGCGGTGGCGAAGGGTGATTTGTCGCAGAAGATCACGGTGGACGCGCGGGGCGAGATCCTGGAGTTGAAGAACACGATCAACACGATGGTGGATCAGTTGTCGTCGTTCGCCGATGAGGTCACGCGTGTGGCCCGCGAGGTCGGTACCGAAGGCGCGCTCGGCGGGCAGGCCCAGGTGCCCGGCGTGGCCGGGACGTGGCGGGATCTGACGACGTCGGTCAACTTCATGGCGGGCAACCTCACCGCGCAGGTGCGCTCCATCGCCCAGGTGGCCACAGCGGTGGCGAAGGGTGACTTGTCGCAGAAGATCACGGTGGACGCGCGGGGCGAGATCCTGGAGCTGAAGAACACGATCAACACGATGGTGGATCAGTTGTCGTCGTTCGCCGATGAAGTCACGCGCGTGGCCCGCGAGGTGGGCACGGAAGGACGGCTGGGTGGTCAGGCGGACGTCAAGGGTGTGTCGGGGACGTGGAAGGGCCTGACCGAGTCGGTCAACGTCATGGCGGACAACCTGACCGATCAGGTGCGCTCCATCGCCGAGGTCACCACCGCGGTCGCGAAGGGCGACCTGTCGCAGAAGATCCGTGTCGACGCGCGCGGCGAGATCCTGGAACTCAAGGACACCATCAACACGATGGTCGGCCAGTTGTCGTCGTTCGCCGACGAGGTCACCCGGGTCGCCCGCGAGGTGGGCACCGAGGGACGGCTGGGTGGTCAGGCGGACGTCAAGGGTGTGTCGGGGACGTGGAAGGGCCTGACCGAGTCGGTCAACGTCATGGCGGACAACCTGACCGATCAGGTGCGCTCCATCGCCCAGGTCGCGACCGCCGTCGCCAGGGGCGACCTGTCCCAGAAG